>NZ_JBIVHR010000001.1:0-177153 GCF_044749305.1 Pseudomonas sp. NPDC089534
CAAAGATCATCCTGGACGAAATGGAGCAGGCGGAGGCGCTGATGGCCGAGTCGCGCTCACGGCCCAGGGGCAAGCTGCGCATCAGCGCACCGGTCACGTTCGGCAGCCACGGGCTGGCTCCGGCGCTGCCGGCCTTCCTGCGCGCGCACCCGGAGGTCTCGGTCGAGCTGTGCCTCTCCAACCGGACGGTCGATCTTGTGGAGGAGAACTACGACATCGTGTTCAGGACCGGCGAACTGCCCGACAGCAGCCTGGTGGCCAGGCACCTGGGGGCATATCCGCTGGTGCTGTGCGCATCGCCCGGTTACTTGCAGGGCGCCGCGCCGCTTGAGACGCCCGAGGACCTGGCCGATCACGAATGCCTGGTGTTTTCCCACACGTCCATGCGCACCGCCTGGTCCTTCGACGGCCCCGAGGGGCGGGTCACGGTGCGGATCGTCGGCCGCTTCCGCACCGACAGCGGCGAAGCGCTCAGAGGCGCGGCGGTGGCAGGGCTCGGGGTGATGCTCCAGCCCATCGAACTGGTGGCGGAGGAACTGCGCGACGGCCGGCTCGTGCGGTTGTTGCCCGAGTACGTGCCGTGTGCCCGCCCGATGCATGTGCTGCATGCCTCGGGGAGACGGGCGACACCGAAACTGCGGGCGTTCCTGGACTTTGCCGTCAGGACGTTCAAGTACCCGTGATGCGCAGGCGCGGGGCGATCACTCAAGCTCGGCGGCGTTCTCTTCCAACGCCTGCCGGCGGTACGCCAAGACCGTCTCCTCATGGGCCGCGCCCCATTCGCGCATCGCGGTGATCAGCGGGATGAGCGTTTCGCCCAACGGCGCCAGCGAGTATTCCACCTTCGGCGGAACCTCTCGGTAGACCACCCGGTTGATCACCCGGTCGGTCTCCAGTTCGCGCAGTTGCAGGGTCAGCATGCGCTGGGTGATTTCCGGCATCAGGCGGCGAAGCTCGTTGAAGCGCCGCGTGCCGCCGATCAGGTGGAAGAGGATCAACGACTTCCACTTTCCGCCGATGACGTCGACCGTGAAGGTGACGGGACAGGCGAAGGCTTCCACTTCACCGTGGGGTATGCCGAGTCTCATGGACAGCTCCAATGGTTACAAAAATGTACCTACAGCACATAAATGTGCGTACTTACATGAAAAGCCTGTGCAGCCTAGCATGATCGCCGTCCTTTGAATCCACGGAGTCATCCTGCATGAGCTTGTTGCTTTCCCCCTTTGAACTGAACGGCCTGAAACTGCGCAACCGGGTCGTCATGTCGCCGATGTGCATGCACATGGCGGCCGACGACGGTTTCGTCACCCCGTGGCACCACGTGCACTACGGCGCCCGAGCCCAGGGCCAGGCCGGACTGATCTTCCCCGAGACGCTGGCGGTGGCCAAGGACGCCCGCATCGGCGAGGGCGACCTGGGCATCTGGAGCGACGATCATGTCGCCGGCCTGAAGGGCCTGGTCGATCTGCTGCACAGCTTCGGCGCCAAGGCCGGCGCGCAGATCGGCCACGCCGGCCGCAACGCGGACCTGCCGGGCGTGGAGCGGGTGGCGCCGTCGGCGATCCCGTTCACCGAACAGAGCCCGGTGCCCCGCGCCCTGGACGTGGAAGAGATCGCCGCGCTGGTCAAGGCGTTCGGCCAAGGTGCGCGCCGCGCCCTCGAAGCCGGGTTCGATGTGCTGGAGCTCCACACCGCCCATGGTTACCTGCTCAACGAGTTCCTGTCGCCGCTGGCCAACACCCGCACCGACGCCTACGGCGGCGACGCCGAGCGCCGCTACCGGATCGTCCGCGAGATCATCGATGAAGTGAAACAGGTGTGGGGCGACCGTCCGCTGTTCGTGCGCATCTCCAGCACCGACTACGTCGAAGGCGGCAACACCCCGGAGTCGTTCCTGGAGTACGGCCGCTGGATGAAGGAGCAGGGCGTGGATCTGATCGATTGCAGCTCGGGCGGCATCAAGATGATCAAGGTGCACACCTACCCGAACTACCAGGTGCCGGCATCGGAACTGCTGCGCAAGGAACTGGACATCGCCACCAGCGCCGTGGGGCTGATCCAGAACGGGCGCCAGGCGGAAGAGATCCTGCAGAACGGCCGGGCGGACCTGATCTTCGTCGGCCGCCAGATGCTGCGTGACCCGTTCTGGGTGCGCAGCGCGGCGGATGACCTGAAGGAATACATCGAGATTCCGAAGGCCTACACGCGCTACGGGGCGGTGTGGCTGGATGCCAAGGTGCCGGCCTGATGTGAGGGGCCCGGGGCATTGCACTTGAGACGTGCATGCCCTGGGCTTTTTTTTGCCTGTCTGAACCGGTTCCCTCAGAGCCCCACCCGACGCAACCGTCCGCTCAACGCCACCACGCCGCCCTCCGGCGTGGGCAGCGGCCGGCCCTTCAATCCCATGCCTTCGCTGATCAGCACCGCGTCCTGCAGCACGCACAGGTTGGAGGGGGTGTCGAGGTCGCGGGCGAGCACGGTCACCTGGGCGGTTGTCAGGTCGCAGCGCAGCAGCCGTCCGCTGAACCGGGTGAAGCCGCCGTGCCGGGGCTCGCCGTGCCAGTCGGCGGTCAAGGGTTGCTGCAGGCGGTCGCAGAGTTCGAGCACCAGCACGTCCCCCTCGGCACTCAGGGCCAGCCCGGTGGGCAGTTGCAGGCCGTCGATCAGGCGCTCGATCTGTCCGCTGTCCGGCCACGCCCGGATCACCTGGCCGGCCTTGTCGGCGAAGTCGATGCCTTTGCGATCCGGATCGCCGTGCAGTTCGCCGGAGAACAGGCTGATCAGCACGGCGTCCGTCGCCGGTTCGTGCACCAGGGTGACGGGCACGGCTTCCTGGCCCTGATTCAGTTCGGGCAACCGGACCAGCACACGTTCCTCTTGGCCGGGCCTGAACTCCACCAGCTCGTTGGTATCGGGTTTGACCGCCAGCCAACTGCGGCGGCCTGGGTGGTAGCACAGGGCGTTGAGGTTGCCCCGGCTGTGGCACACCGGCTCAGGCGGGCTGTATTGCAGGTCAAGCAGTTTGGAGCCTTCGACATAGTCGGTCTGGCTGACCAGGCAGCGGCCGTCGCCGAACGCGATGTCCGACAGCCCCATGATTTCGTCCCGCAGCATGCGGGCCTGCATGTTCATGGCGCGGAAACCCTGCGCCAGGGTTTCCCGTGGCAGGTAGGCTCCAGGGTTATGCGGATCGGGCCGCAGCCGGCTGATCCGGCCGCTGAACGGTTCGTCCGGCAGGCCCGAACCGGCCTCGGCCAGCAGCAGGCTGCCGTCGGCCTGGGCGCAGACGCCGCGGGGGTTCAGCAGGCCTTTGGCGATGATCGTCTGGGGGCGCAAGGCCTCGCGGGGCTGCGCCGGGATGTGCATGGGCATGGGTCTCTCTCCGTGGACAAGCGCCGGGTGACAGGCCTGTCACCCGGCGTTCCTGCGTGAAGCGCTGCCGCTTCAGGCCTTGCGTTGCGGGTAGTCGCTCAGGCTGAGCGGGAAGGGTGGGTAGTTATGCTTGACCAGCGCATTCGCCCACAGCTCCAGGATCGCCCGCCGGCTCTGCGGCAGGTCCCGGGTGATCGGCATCGCCAGGGTGCTTTCCTCTTGGTACTCCTTGCTGATCAGCACGATGAACTGGTCGATGGCGCCTTCGATGCGCGGCAACGAATTGAGCGGCATGTACTTGTTCATGATCGGGTACAGGTAATAGAAGGGCTCCAGGATGCGGGGGTAGATGAAGGTCGTCCAAATCAGCTCGCCGGCATCGGGTTGCTGGTAAATGCGGTTCCACGCATCGACGAAGTCCTGCTGCATCTGCGGCTCCTGCGGCAGGATGCGCAGCGGTGCGAGGAAATCGACGTAGGCCTGCCCCGACGCGAAACTGAAGGGGATCGACGGCGGCTGACCGCTGTCGTGCAGGAAGAAGCGCAGGGTCGGGAAGCCCGCCGCCCGCCCCGTGACGGTCAACAGGGCAATGCCGTTGGCGTCGGTCTGGATCCGGGTGTAGGTGTACTGCACCGAGCCGTTCGGTTCATCCTGCAACTGACCTTCGGCCAGGATGGGGTTGTCGAACGACAGGCAGGGGCTCAGGGCCACCGAACCCGGCGTCGGCAGGTACTGTTGGTAGCTGACCGGCTGCTCGGTGGGGGACGCCTCGGCTATGCGGGTTGCGACGATCTGACGGCCCGTGCCGTCGTTGACCCTGCGTGCGACGGTCGGCATGCCTTCGAACTGCGGCAGGTTGGAGCTGTTCTTCGAACGGTCTTGCGGGTGATCGATGAACAGGGTGAAGTCGGCGTGGTTGCTGAACGTCAGGTAGTAGTCGGACGTGCCGACGAGGTAGGGGTTGCTGTATTCGGCCACCGTCAGCACGGTGCCGGCCGGCGCGGGCTGGCCGTCGTACTGCACCATGATGTGCAGCGTCCGGCGCTCGCCCACGTCGATGAAACTGCCGCTTTCGACCACCTCGGCGGTCCACATCTCCTGGGTCGCGGCCACTACGGGCGTCGACGTCTGCAATTGCAGCTCAAGGGTGCCGCTTTGCAGTTGCTTCTGCGCCTCGGCGTCCAGGGGCAGATCGAGGATGCCGGAGCGTTTGTCGAACTCGGACTGCCGGTAATCGTTGAAGCCGAAACCGACCAACGGGGTGAACTGGTCACCTTGGCGTATCCCGAGCTTGTAGTTGCCGGCCTCGAACTTTTCCGCCACCGGTATGGGGGCCTTCGAGTCGAACGCGTAGCTGGGGAAGGTGTTCAAGAGATCCAGCGACAAGGTGTCGCCATGGGCCTGCACCGACATGACGCCCAGCGTCACCGCGTTGTCGGCTTGCCCGACGCCGGTGACGGGAACCGGTTTGGCCGGAACCAGGCGTCGACCGGACGGCGCCGTCGGGTACTCGCCGTCCAGCCACAGGCCCAGGGTGCCTGATGTGCGGCTGTAGGCCGGGTTGAAGAAGATGCTGCCGACGTTGTCCAGCCCTTGCTGGTACATGTCCTGCAGCTTCGCCAACGCCAATGGCGTATCGGAACGGGTGTCGACGAACGGGTAGTTGTTGAACACGCCGTTCCTGTCGTAGCAGGTCAGGTAGGAGGAAAACCGGAACATCAAGCCCTGGGCGTTCTGCTGTTCCATCTGTTCCTTGAGGTTGCGCAGCAGGGCCGAATCGCCGATCGCCCAGCTGAGGTTCTCCCTCGGGAAGCAGGTTTGCCAGGTGACGGTCACGTAGATCAAGCCGCGCAGCGTCGCCGCCCAGTTGAAGTTGAGGAAGCGGTCGAGCATCCGGTACTGCCGGTTGAGCGTCAGGCCGCACTGGTCGTCGCCCAGCACCAGTTTGTCGAAGTACAGCGCCGTGAAGGTGTTCTGCCAGGGGCTCACGTCGACGAAGCGCGCCGCCGTGGGGCTGGTGCTGCCGAACGGGTTGCCGATCAGGTTGTAGGTCTGGTTGATCAGGGGATCCTGATCGACGTAGCCGCCGTTGGGCAGTTCGCCGCCGATGATGACGGAGCGGGTCTGGTCGTAGTTGACGGTGCCGCAGGCGTTGTCGCCGAACAGGTCCCATTCCCCGGGCAGCATGGTGGGGGGGCTCATGCCGACGTTGCCCGGCACCTGGGTGACGTAGGCGGGCGCCTCGTGCAGCACCCGCGGGGCGATGATCCAGGGCATCAGGTCGCTGGCGGCATTGGCCGGCGTGATGTTGTAGTGCTCGAGGAACCGCCAGTTCATCTCCATCCTCACCGCGTCGTAGAGCGGGTAGGTGTCGTTGTTGTTGGCCGTCGGCGGGTTCCAGAACATATGGCCGTTCATGTAGATGCGGGGGAAGTTCAGTACGCTCATGTCATGCTCCTTAGCGTTGCCACTGGGCGCGCTTCAGCGACCAGACAAAGTCCAGTTTGTTGTAACCGGCAAAATCCGATGCCGGCACCAAGGCAGTGGGGTAAACGATGCCTCCTTGCTGTTTCAGAGCGAAATTGAAGTAGCCGTCCTTCTTCGAGTACGCGGCCGTGTCGTGACAGGCGAAGCACGAGGACTGGCTCTGGAAGGCCGACTCCAGCTGGGAGTTGGCGAGCAGGGTGGGGGTCGTCCGAATCTGCGTGCCGATCTGTTCGTATTGCGCCAACTGCGGGAACTGGCCCTGGAACTGCGTGTTGACCGGCTGCGCCGCAGCGGTGGGGCCGGTGCTGTTGGTCATCGGCGTGGGCGGAATCGCATTGGTCACGGTGTACTTGCTGTTGTTGCGGTTCTCGAAGGTGGTCCACACCCAGCCGGGGTTCAGCTTGTTGATCACGTGCAGGGCGCTCAGCGCGGCATAGCCGACCTGATACCCGTCCTTGTCCTGGTAGTAGGCCTGGCCGATGTAGTAGCCGTCGTCTTCCAGCCGCTTCTGGTAGGCCGGGTCATCGCCGATCCACAGCCAGCCGGACTTCAGCTCCCAGGCGTCGGAAGGGAAGGCCAGGTTGCTGGTCAGCGCGTACTGACCGTTCATGTTGTAGACCTGCTTCTCGACGATGTAGTCGAAGGTGCCTTCGCCCATCAGCAGTTGGAACCGCACCGGTTTGCCGCGCTCGGTCTCCGGCACGTCACCGCCCATCTCCAGGATCAGCCCGTCCACCTGCTGGATGGCGTTGAGGTTGTGGAACACCCGGCTCAGGTTCATCTTCTGCTGCGTGGCCTTGTCCAGCACGGCCTGGGGCGTCGGGACGCGTTGGGCGTAGGGCAGGGGCTGGGCGCCGTTGCTCAGGTACACCTGGTCCGACGGTTTCATGGTTTCCCAGACCCGGTCGGGGCTGTCCTCGGAGGCCGGTTGGTTCAGGCAGGCGAACCAGTTCCAGCTCATGGTCTCCGGGCTTTGCGCGAATTCGGCCCGGGTCTTGTTCAGGTCGCCGCCGAATTGCAGGAAGTTGCTGCAATCGAAGGTGTCGTTCGTTCCCGCCTGGGCTAATCCTGCCAGGGTACTGAGAACGGTTATGGAGATGGCTCGCCGCATGTGAGCTCCTTGGCATTGGCCAGGTGGGTGTAGGTCTGCCCCAGGAAATGCTGCAGGAGCAGTTGTTGCACCGCCGTCGCCGCCAAACGCTGCGGCAACGGCAGGTCGCAATCGGTGATGAGCAAAGGGCCGGTCTGTTCGTCGGCAGGCGGGCGGCCATGGCTGCCGCGGACCATGGACGTGTCCAGCGGAATCAGGTCCATGTAGTAGCGAAAGCCGAGCTTCTTCTGCAGCAGGCGGCGCGCCACTTTGAGTTTCGGAAAACGGATGGCCGGGTCGATGAACAGCTCCAGCGGGTCGTAGCCCGGCTTGCGGTGGATGTCCACGGTGCGGGCGAAGTCGGGCGCCTTGCGGTCGTCGAGCCAGTAGCGGTAATCGAACCAGTGCCCTGGGGCGGCGACGGCCACCAGCTCGCCGCTGCGCGGGTGATCCAGTTGCCGGGTGCGCTGCTCGCCTTTGTCCAGCACCTGTTCGATGCCGGGGTCGCGCTGCAGCAGTGCCTTGACCCGTGGGAGGTCGCGGGCGTGCTTCACATAAATGTGCGCGACCTGATGATCGACCACGGCGAAGGCCGCGCTGGCCCCCGGATCCAGCAGCTCCCAGGTCAGCGACTGGCGCACCTGCAACAGGCCTTCCGAGCGCAGTATGCGGTTGATCGACACCGAGCGTTCGACGGTTTCGATTCCGTATTCGGACAACAGCATCACCGCCGCGCCCTGTTCCCGGGCGAAATCGAGCAGGCGGCCGACCTCGCTGTCGATGGCCCGCACCTCACCCGCGACCGAAGGATGATCGGGGCCCACCCGTTGCAGGCTGTAGTCGAGGTGGGGCAGGTAGATCAGTTGCAGGTCGGGCCGGTTGAGTTGGAACTCGAGCAGGGCGCAATCGACGATCCAGCGGCTGGAGGCGATGCCGGCCGCCGGCCCCCAGAAGCCCGGAAACGGGAACTCGCCGATCTGCGCCTCGATGCGCTCGTGCAGCCCCGGCGGCGACGAATACAGGCCGAACAGCTTGCGGCCGTCGGCCGGGTAATGCGGGCGCGGGGTGATCGAGGCGTCCACGTTCGCGTACATGTTGTACCACCAGAACAACTGGCTGCAGCGAAACCCCGGCAGCTCGCGCTTGAGCACGTCCCACACCTTCTCGCCCTGGATCAGCGCGTTGGGCTGCAGCCAGAAACGCACTTCGGCCTGATCGCGGAAATACCAGCCATTGCCGACGATGCCGTGCCCGGAGGGCGGCAGCCCGGTGAGAATCGACGCCTGCACGGTGGATGTGACGGCCGGAAACGACGGTTGCAGGCTGGCCATCTGCGCCGTCTTCAGCAGCGCATTGATGTGCGGCGTGTCCGGGCCCAGCAGCGCCGGGGTCAGCCCGACCACGTTGATCAGCATCAGCGGTTGACGCGGGCGTTCAGAGGGCATCGGCGCTGATCTCCTGTGCGTGGGCTTGCAGCAGGCGCCGCTGACGAAGTTGCGCCTCGACCCAGCGCAGCTCGGCGCCGATCCCTTCGAGCAGGGCCTGTTCATCGGCGGGCCGCAGTGAAGCGGGCAACACGCCCCAACTGTAGGTTTCCACCTCCAGCACCGGACGAAAGTCCTTGTGCTCGGCCAGGTAGTCGAAGGTCTGCGCCAGGGCCATCTGACTGCCGCTGAGTTCAGGTAGCAGCAAGTGTTCGCTGAACAGCGGCACGTGGAAATGGATCCTCAGCTCGGGGTAGCGCCCCGGATGCTTCGCGCAATCGTCGAGCGCCGCGGGCAGGTCCGGCCAGGCCATCAAGCGGCCCTCGGCATCCCGTGCCTTGACCTGATGCAGGTACGTGGCTTCGGAAAAAGCGCTCAACACGTCAAGGATCTGCCGGGCGCGGTTCTCGTCCAGACCGTCCAGGCGGCAGATCAGCGCGTTGGACAGCTGGATCTTGCCGACCGGCACCCCGGCCTGGCGCAACCGGTTAAGCGACTGATAACAGTCTTCGAACATCACCGCCTGGTGGCAGACGTCGAAACACAGCGCGAGATGGCCATGGTGCGGATCGACCGCTTGCCAATGGCGGAAGAACGCGATGGCCTGGTCGGTGTTTTCCAGGACGCAATCGGGCTCCATCTCCAGACAGAACACGATTTTCTTGCCCGTTTCCCGGTGCAGCCTGGCGAGCGAGGCGGTGAGCTGGCGCAACTGATGCTCGGCCCGCTGCTGCAATGCCGGGCTCCAGCGGGCGGCATAGCCCAAGGGAACGGTGGAAATCACGCCCTGAGGGCAGTCCGCCGGCAAGGCCTGCGCGAGCAGGTGCGCCAGGTTCAGGCTGTACGCCAAGCGCTTCGGCTGGCTCCAGTCGGGCAGGTAGACATCGGCTTTCACCGCGCCGTCATGAAACTGCCCATACGGAAAGCCGTTCAGCGAAGTCAGGCGCAGCCCCTTTTGCTGGAGCATGCCCAGGAACTGCGCGCGGGCCGGCGCCTGTTGCAGCTCGGCGGCGGCGAGGGCGCTGATCCACAGGCCGCTGTCCTGTTCGCTCAAGCCCCGCAGCCGGCGCACGCCCTGAAAGTGCCGCTCGATGGAGGCCCGCGTTCCGGCCAGGTCCCGGGTCGGGTGCACGTTGCTGCAATAGCCGACCTGCGCGGCCGTCCATCCGGCGGCTGCGCTCATTTGATCACCGGATCCTGACCGCGCAGGGCGGAGTTTTCCTGCCACTGCTTACGCTGGTCGATGGGCAGCGGCGTGCTGACCAGGGCCTTGTCGAGCTGGCCGCTCTGGGCGAAGAAGTCCACCGGGTTGTGGAACAGCACCTTTTCGACCTGGGCTTCGCTGAAGCCGGCGTCCAGCATGGCCTGGCCCGTCTTCGGCACTTTGAGCGGGTCGCTGATGCCCCAGTCGGCGGCGCTGTTGACCACCATCTTGTCCGTGCCGTACTGCTGGAGCAGCGCGACCATGCGCGTCTCCGACATCTTGGTGTTGGGGTAGATCGAATGGCCGCGCCAGCAGTCGGTCTCCATCACCAGCGGCAGGGTCAGTTCGTTGAGGTGGTCGATGATCACCTGATGCTCCGGGATCCCGATTTCTTGGATCACGGCCAGGGTGCGTTTGGTGCCGCCGATCTTGTCGCGGTGCGGGGTGTGCACCAGCACCGGCAGCTTGAACCGCTTGGCCAGCTCCAGCTGGATGCACAGAAAACGATCCTCGGCGGGCGTGATGTCGTCGTAGCCGATCTCGCCGACGGCCACGACGCCGTCCTTCACCAGATAGCGCGGCAGAATCTTCAGCACTTCGTCGGCCACCGACAGGTCATTGGCCTCCTTCGGGTTGAGGCCGATGGTGCAGAAGTGGTGGATGCCGAACATGCTGGCGCGAAAGCGCTCCCAGCCCAGCAGGGTGTCGAAGTAGTCCACGAAGCTGCCGACGCTGGTCCGGGCCTGGCCCTGCCAGAACGCCGGCTCGATCACTCCGGTGATGCCGGCGGCCGCCATGTTCTGGTAGTCGTCGGTGGTGCGGCTGACCATATGGATATGCGGATCGAAGTACTTGGGCATGGTGACTCCTCGTCAAAGGCGCAGGCGGGTTGGGCATCAGTTCGTTGGGGTGCCGGCCAGGTGGCCGTGCCACTCCGGCGGCAAGCGGTGCTGCCGCTTCAGGTCGTCCAGCCTTTGGCGTTGCGCAGGGTCGAGCAGGCTGAAGGCGATCAGCCGGGGCAATCCGGCGGACACCGTGCGTTCGGCGGCGAGCTGTTCTTCCAGCAGGTCGAGGGCTAACTGGTTGAGGGTGACGCTGTGCCGCTGCGTCAGGCCGATCAAGCGTGCGGCGTCGAGCCCCATGCCGAGTGCCTTCAGCACCAGCTGGTGGAAGGCCCGTTCGGGGTAATGGCGCGACGGGTAAGGAGAGTCGAGGGCGAGGGCGGCGAACACCTGGCTGTTGCTGGTGCGGCCGGCCTGCAACGCCAGCTCAAGGCAACGGCCATGGCTGTCGAGCCAGTCGAGGGCCTTGAGCAGGGCGACCTTTTCGTGGTCGTCGCCCCACAGAAACAGCTGATGCAGCAAGGGCAGTTGCGCGCCGGGGGCGTGGTGTTCGAGCACGTGGGCCAGCAACAGGGCGCGCGCCAGTTCCAGGGTGCTCCAGCCGTTGTCGGCCACGGCTTGCTCGCGCAGATGGCGCTTGCACTGGCTGCTCAACAGCGCGGCGGTGTCGGCGTCCGGGGAGCGGGCAAGCTGTTCCTGCGCTTCGCGCCACCATTGCAGCTCGGTCGGATCGAGCTGGCGGATCAGGGCTTGCTGAAGTTCGGCCAGGCATTCGCGGCGCATGTCGAGCGCGTCCGTGGGCGGTACGGTGACGTCCATGTTCATGTCGGTTTCACCCAGCGCTGAAAGTGGGGAAGCAGGAAAAACACCATCACGCAGAACAGGCTGCCCAGCGGCTGATCGGCCACGGCCATCACCAAGGCATCGAACAGCGGCAGGGCCGCCAGCCCCGCACCGATGAAGGCCCGCACCTGCCGTCGCCGGGGATCGGCGAGGTGCCGCCGGTAGTGCCATCCCAGCCAGCCGAGCCACAGCAGCAACACCGGCCAGAACCACAGGTTGTCGGCGTACACCGCCAGGGCCAGCGGGCTGAGCATCAGAACCAGGGGCAGGCGGCTGAGCAATTGGTTGCGGTGTTCCTGACGGGCCAGGTAGGTCAGTCCGCTGATGTACACGCCCAGCAGAACGGCGCAGAGCCAGATGGGCTCCGGCGGCACCGCCAGGCTGGCCGCTGCGGTGAGGTACAGCGCCGAGCGGCAGGCGCCCATCAGCCAGACGCTGTGGGCGTACTTCTTGTGCAGCAGGTTGTAGCCGAGGATGCAGCCCACCAGCAGCACGACGCTGCCCAGCAGCCAGTGCGGCTGGTCGGTCAATTGGCTCAGGCCCAGCGCCGAGGCCGCCGCCAGCGCCAGCAACAGCAAGGTGGCGAAGCGCACGTGTTCCCGGCTGACCAGGCCCAGGGTGATCGGGCGCGGGTTGTGGTGCAGCAGGTCCCAGTCGGCATCGAGCAGATCGTTCAGCAGCATGCCGGCCAGGTACAGCAGCGAGAGTGTGACCAGCAGCAGAACCCACACCAACGACGACGGCGGCGCCAGGGCGCCGGCACTGCTGGCCAGCAGCGTGGCGGCCAGGGTGTTGGTCCACACCGTCGGCAGGTTGGAGATCCGGCCCAGGGTCATCCAGGTCTTGAGGCCCGACATCTGGCTCATTGCGCGCAGCCCTCGTTCAAGGCCAGTGCAGAGGCACTGCGGGTGGACAGCCGGATCAGCGCCTGTTCCATCAGCCGGTCATCGATCTCATGCAGGTCGATGGATGCGCCGATGCGATTGAGTAGGGGAATGGAAAGCTGCCCGCCCAAATGCTGGCGGAATTCCTCCAGCCCGAGCAGCACCTGCGAACGGCCCTGCGAGTCTTTCAGTGCCAGTTCCGGCGGGCACAGGTTGAAGCCGAGCCGGGTCAGCAGCCCAAGCACACGCTCAGTCTCGGCATCGCTCAACAGGCCGAGGGCATTGGCGTAGAGCCCGTCCAGGGCCATGCCCACCGCGACCGCCTCGCCGTGGCGCAGGCGGTGATGACTGAGGTTCTCCAGCCGGTGCGCGGCCCAGTGGCCGTAGTCCAGCGGCCGCCCGTTGCCGCGTTCGAAGGGGTCGCCGGCGCCGGTGATGTGCCCCAGGTGCAGTTCGGCGCAGCGGCGGATGGCGTAGCGGCTGGCGGGATGATCGAAGCGGGCGAGGGCGTCGGCCTGCTGCTCCATCCATTGGAAAAAGGCGTCGTCCTTGATCAGCGCCACCTTGACCGCCTCGGCCAGGCCGGCGATCTGGTCGCGGCGGCTGAGGCTGGTCAGCAACTGAAAGTCGTTGATCACGGCGGTGGCGGGGTAGAACGCGCCGAGCAGGTTCTTCTGGCCGAAGGCATTGATGCCGTTCTTCACCCCGATGCCGGCGTCGTTCTGGGCCAGCACCGTGCTGGGGATGCGGATCAGGCGAATGCCCCGGTGGAAGGTCGCGCAGGCGTAGCCCACCGAGTCCAGCACGGCACCGCCGCCCAGGGCCAGGACATAGCAGTGCCGGTCCAGCCCGTGCTCCAGCATGTCGGCGTACAACTGCTGCAGCACCTCGCCGGTCTTGCTCAGTTCCCCGGCCGGCACGGCGATGGGCGGCGCCTTCAGGCGCAGGTCGCCGGCGTGGGCGGCGAACCAGGCTTCGATCTGCCCCGACAGCTGCGGGGTGGATTGCAGCAGTTGTTCATCGGCGAACGCCAGCACCGTCACCGGGCCCCGTTGGCCGGTGGTGAGCTGTTGGTGCAGGCAGGGGTTGAGCGGGTCGAACAGATGATCGGTGAACAACACCGGATAGTCGTAGCGGACATCGAAACGGCCTTGCAGCGGGCGCTCCGGCGCCGGCCTGCGCAAACTCTTGAACAGGCTGTGCCCGGCGATGAACAGCCCCGGCAACACCATGCTGGCGAGGAGGGTCACCAGCAGCGCGTTCTGTTCGACAAGCAAGGTGCCGATGGCGCTGTAGGCCAGCGCCAGGCCGGCATTGGCCAGGGTGGTCACCAGCACGAACGCGCGCAGCGGATAGCGCTGCATGCCGGCGGCCACCACCGAGGTCTCCGCCAGCACCGGCACGCCGCGAAGGCAGATCAACGACAGCGTGCCCAACCGGTACGCCAGTTGCCCCGGCTTGCGCTGATGCAGCCCGAGACGCCCGGACAACACCCGGAAATACCCGGCGCCCAACGCATACCCCAACCACGCCCCCAGGCACAGGCCGATGAAGATCACCAGATATCCGCCCACACCGCCCAGCGCGGCCACGGCCAGCAGCGCCACCATGCTCGAAGGCACCGGCAGGACGACGTCCAGGGCCAGCAGTGCGATCAGCACCAGAGCCAGGTTGATTTGCTGGGCGGGCGTGCGGGGCAGGTACAGGTCGAGCTGAGCGATGAAGCCGTGGATCTGCTGCTCGAACAGCAGGAAGCTGGCGATCACAAGGCCCGAGAAGCAAAACACCGACACCCAGAAATGATCAGCGGGCCCGCGTGCCGAACGCACACGGTGCAAAAGACTGCGCTTCATCAAGCATCCCTCTTGATTCGTTTTGACTGAGATCCGTTTCAGTGACTAAAGGCAGTGTGCTGATGGCTTTCTGGGAGAGGGCGCCTCCTGGCAGGGTGATGGTGTTTTGATGTTATTTAATTGGAACTCACACAAAACTAGACGGTCGCCGGGGTTTTGCAAGGAGGATCGATTGGGTCTGCCGACGACCTCCCTGACTTGGGGGGAAACGCTAGGAGTTTGTCTTTTTACGGTGGATTAGCGGCAACTTGAGCTCAGAAAGCGTAATGCCTTGATCGGAACAGTATGGGTTGGCAGAGCCAAGCAGATGGTCTCGGGGGTGACCAAAGGCTCATTACTCAGCCAAGCAGACGCGCTATCATCTCGCCATTAGCTCAATGGGGCCTCCTTGATCGGGCGTTCGCCTGCATCCCCCAGGGCCGCTGACAAGGAACGTTGCACATGGACGAGTTCGCCCAACACGTCACCCCACAAGAAGAACCTAAGCCTAAAGAGCTCAAGATCCTCGCCACTTTGGTATCGAAGCTGAACTTGGCGGACTTCCAGAACGCAATCCCGGTTATCCATGAGTTGCGGCTCTCGAATGAAACGAGTGAGCGTCATGTCAACGCGATCCTTACCCTGACCTCTTCACCGGAAGTCTTCAAACCTAAGACTTGGCGTATAGAAGAAGTGGCAGCGGAGTCGTTCCGATCCATTCCAGGTCTCGATCTGGTGCTGGATGGTCCTCTTCTGAGCAGGCTTACCGAAGCCGAAATGTCTACGTTCTCTTTCGTCTTGGAAGCGGATTGCAAAGAAGCCGAAGACGGACGGCAAGTCATCTCCCGACTCGATCAAGTCGTTGAGCTACTCCCCCGAAACCAGTGGGGTGGATTAGGGCACATCCCGGATATGACGGCTGCGTTCGTTCAGCCTAACGACCCAGCCGTAGAGCGGCTGCTTAAGCAAGCTGCGGAGTTGATGCGTCTGAGCGAGAAGTCGCCTGCGTTGGATGGCTACAGCGGTGGCCCCAAGCGAGCATGGCAACTCGCCTCGGCTGCATGGGGCGCAGTTGCACGCATGAAACTGGATTACTCCCTGCCTCCGGCCAGCTTTGAGCAATTCGGCCAAAAGGTGCGAAGCCCTAGTCAAATTGCGGACTCCGGTTTGGCGACTTGTATGGATTTGACCCTATTCCTGTGTGCGGCATTGGAGCAGATCGGTCTCAATCCAGTGATCGTCTTTACCCGGGGCCATGCCTTTGCAGGTGTGTGGCTTAAGCCGGAGGAATTTACCACCACACTCATCGACGACGTTTCGACGGTTCGCAAAAGGGTGAAGCTCAAGGAGCTCGCTCTGTTTGAAACCACGCTGCTTACGCAGACATCGATTCCGACATTCGCCTACGCAGTGGAGCGTGGAGCCAAGCAGATCGAGGAGGAAGCGGAATCTGAGTTCGAGATGCTGCTAGATGTCCGGCGAGCCCGACTGCAACGCATCAAGCCCTTGGCCAGTTCCGAAGCTCAAATTGCCCGGGTCATGACAACCGAGCCGGACGATGAGCCGGTACTCCTGATTGAAGATGGCGACGATATCCCCGATGAGATTGTCAATGTTGAAGTCGAGGACATCACCAAGCTCAGCCCCAAAGACAGGTTGGAGCGGTGGCAGCGTAAGCTCCTTGATCTTTCGTTGCGTAACAACCTCCTCAACTTCAAGTACGGAAAGCGAGCCCTCAAGCTTGAGGCGCCGGATCCTGGAACTCTCGAGGACATTCTCGCTAGCGGACAGTCACTAAAGCTTCTGACGCGCCCAGACCTTATGGATGGTGCGGATCCACGTGAGAGGGAGCTGTATGAGCTGCGTGAGCGTGAGGATGTTCGTCGACGCCATGCAGAGGACGCACTGAAGCGGCGAGAGGTTTTCGTAGCGCTCACCCATCGCGAAATGGATGTGCGCTTGACCGAGCTCTATCGAGGAGCCCGTACCGCATTGCAAGAGGGCGGGGCCAACACGTTGTTCCTGGCCGTCGGCTTCTTGAAGTGGACGCGCGAAGACAAGGCCGGACAAAAATACAGTGCACCTTTGGTACTGATCCCGGTGAGCCTTGAGCGTAAAAGTGCACGATCCGGCTTTTCGATCGTGCTGCATGACGATGAGCCTTGCTTCAACCCGACACTGATCGAGATGCTTCGACAAGACTTTGAACTGGGTTTGGGAACGCTGGAGACTGAGCTGCCACGTGACGACTCGGGACTGGATATCGTTGGAATCTGGAGGCGCGTAGGCCATGCCATTAAGGACATTCCCGGATGGGAGCTGTCCGAGGATGTGACGTTGGCCATGTTCTCTTTCGCCAAGTACCTCATGTGGAAGGATTTGTCAGAGAACGCACATCACTTGCGGCAGAACTCTGTCGTGCAACACCTTCTCGATACCCCCAGGGACTCATTTGCATCCGGTACTCCGTTCCCGGACGCGAAGTTCCTGGATCGTGACTACGGCCCGGCAGATGTCTTCTGTCCGTTGCCTTCAGACTCATCCCAGCTCGCTGCGGTCATGGCTGCCGCCAAGGGCAAGGACTTCGTTCTGATCGGCCCTCCGGGCACCGGGAAGAGCCAGACGATTTCCAACATGATCGCCCAGTCGATCGCTCAGGGGCGGCGTGTATTGTTTGTCTCTGAAAAAATCGCTGCGTTGGATGTCGTCTATCGGCGCCTTCGCGAAATCGGACTTGGAGAATTCTGCCTCGAACTGCACTCCAGCAAGGCGCGTAAGGCTGATGTCTTGGCTCAGTTGCAGTCGGCTTGGGAAGCCAAGGGAGAGGTCGATGCAGATGCGTGGGAGGTTGAGTCGCAGCGTCTGGCTTCCATTCGAGACAGTTTGAACATCTATGTCGAGAGACTTCATAACCGATATCGGAACGGCTACACCGTCTACGACGCAATCGGAACCGTCACGTCCGGCACAGACGAGCCGATAGCGAACCTGAGCTGGATGTCTCCTGAATTTCATGACCAGAAGGCAATGCTGGAGATTCGCGAGATCGGCGACCGGTTGGAGGTCAACGCTCAAGAGGTTGGCTACGCCAACCTCGGCAGCCATGCGCTGTCCGGAATAGGGCAAACAGAATGGTCTCCGCATTGGAGGCAAGAGTTTGTTCAGGCGGCCCGTGATGTACTGCCTACGGTTCTTGAGGCTCAAAAGGCGGTCGACCGCTTCACTGAGCTGGCAGGGCTCCCCACAGTCCCTCATACACCTTTGGCTCTCGAAGGACTGTCGATGCTTTCCTCGGTGCTGCCAAATGCCGCCGGTCATGATTGGCGCTTTGTCTTGTTGCCCAATGCGCGATCCATTGCACAACGTCTGACGGAGGGGTGTAACCGGATCGAAGAGCACCGTGACCTGACTTCCAGACTGTCGGCGATCTGGTCTACCAGGGTAGGGGGAGAGGCCAAACGTGCGATGGATCTGTTGAGCCAACGCAGGTCGACCGTGGATTCCCTGACCCCTGTTTGGTCCTCAGCGGTGGTCGAGACGCTACAAGAGACACTTTCCAGGTTCTCGCATATCGTTGCGTTGACTGAACAGCTCTCTGTGACTTACACCGACTCGGTCGAAGCGCTCGATGTTGAAGGACTTCACCGGGATTGGCTCAAGGCTGGCGATGCCATCTGGCCTAAATCGTGGCTGGGCAAACGTCGTGTCACCGCTACCCTTGCCGCAGTGCAGGCCGCGCCGGGAGAGGCAGATGTCGGGAGAGACCTCTCGACCTGGATTGAGATCCGTGGTGTGCGCAAGTCGATTGACGAGCTGCAGCCTGGTGTTCAATGCGCAGACATCTGGCACGGATCGAAATCCGACCCTGGACATCTTTCAAGCGCCATAGCCCTTCAAGCCGCAGTGGCGAATCAGTTGGCCGAAGCTTCGTGGCATGACGAAGGCTTTGATGCCATTGAGCAAGGGCAACTTGGAGAGGCGCTGAAGGCTCAGCTTTCTCGCATGCGCGCAATTGTTCGTCTCGACAGTGAGCTGACGGGTTTCACTGAGCTCGGTGGCCATACCGACGATCTGTGGAAAGGCCTCGCTACGGACGTTGAGGTACTCACAGCAGCGTTGCGGTTCCAGGCCGAGCGACGAGACATTGAAGAGCGTGGCCGTCTAGCCGATGACCATGCTCTGGTGGAAGAGGGACGCTGCGGCGAAACCCTGAGGAATGATTACGGCCTCATCAAGAAGAGAGGCATCCTCGAGCGAGAGTTGGCTGATCTTTCTGATCTCCGAGACGCTGTGCCTCTTTGGAGTGACCTGAAGACGAAGGTGGACGATGCACGTCAGGCAGTGCTGTTCCAAGGTCAAGTCGCAACGGCCTTGACCAAACTGGCGGAAAACCCGGAGCAGATCGCCGCGTTCAAGGCACCGCTGAGTGCGCTGCTGGGCGATGGCAACGCTCTGCTTGAGCCTGAAGGATCCATTGCTCAGTCAGGGATAGCCCTTCGTGAAAAGCTCAAGCAAGTAGAGGCTCGATCGGCTCACTTGATTGCTGTGGGCCAGTTCACTGAGAAAACAGTGACCGCGAACTCAGAACAGTCTCTCGAAGAGCTCAAGCAGAGCTGTGAGCTGATGATTGCCTCTGAGCCCCGTCTGAAAGCGTGGTGCGCCTGGCGTAAAGTCCGGGATGAGGCGTATGCGGTTGGCTTGGCTCCAATTGTGGAGGCGATGGAAAGCGGAGCCATCACCACCGGCAAGGTACGTCGCGTGCTTGAAGTGAACTATGCGCGTTGGTGGCTCAACGCGACGGTCGACAACGAAGCAGTCATCCGGACCTTTGTCAGCGCAGAGCACGAACAGCGCATCCGTGACTTCCGAATCCTCGATGACAAATTCATCGCGTTGACCCGTGACTGGCTGCGTGCGCGCCTTTGCTCTGAGCTCCCGAGTCAAGAGAGCGTAACCCGCTCATCGGAGTGGGGCTTGTTACGTCATGAGATGAACAAAAAGACCAGGCACATGCCGCTGCGCGAGCTGATGAGCCAGGCACCAGGTGCCTTGACCAAGCTCACGCCTTGCCTGTTGATGAGCCCGCTCTCGATCGCTCAATACTTGCCGTCGGACACGACACCGTTCGATCTGGTGATCTTCGACGAAGCCTCTCAGATCCCTGTATGGGATGCGATTGGCGCTATGGCTCGCGGTCGTCAGGTTGTCATGGTCGGTGACCCGAAACAGCTGCCTCCGACGTCGTTCTTCGGTAGGGCCGAGTCCACATCGGACGACGAGGACACTGAGGCGGATCTGGAAAGCATCCTGGACGAATGCATCAGTGCCAACCTCCCGACACGCAACCTCAACTGGCATTACCGCAGCCGCCATGAAAGCCTGATCGCATTCTCGAACCAGCGTTACTACAAATCGGAACTGGTGACATTTCCTTCGCCATTCACGGCGGACAAAGCAGTCAAGCTCCATCCGGTGGCGGGCATTTATGACAGAGGCGGTTCACGGACGAACCGCATCGAGGCCCAGGCGCTTGTCGCGCACCTGGTAGCCAGATTGAAATCTCCGGCGTTCCGCGAGTCTGGTCATACCGTAGGTGTCGTGACCTTCAATGGCGAACAACAAAAGCTCATCGAGGACTTGCTTGACGAGGCGTGCCGTAGAGACCCGTCACTCGATAGCTACTTCTCGGAATCGTTGCTTGAACCTGTTTTCGTGAAGAACCTTGAGAGTGTGCAGGGTGATGAACGAGACATCATTTACTTCTCGATCACCTTCGGAAAGGACGCGGCCGGCCATACCTCGATGAGCTTCGGCCCGATGAACGAGAAAGGTGGGGAGCGTCGCTTGAACGTGGCCATCACTCGGGCACGTCAGGAACTTGTGGTGTTCTCGACAACCCGGCCTGAGCACATGGATCTTTCTCGAACCAAGAACGAAGGCGTGCGAGATCTGAAGCACTTCCTGGAATTCGCCGAACGCGGCCCGCAGGCTCTGGTTGAAGCCGATAGAGGCAGCGTGGGTGGCTTTGACAGCCCATTCGAGAAAGCCGTCGCGGCTGAACTCTCCAAGAAGGGCTGGCACGTGGTTACCCAGATCGGCGTATCGTCGTTCCGGGTCGACCTCGGCATCGTGCATCCAGATGCACCCGGTCGATTCCTCGCCGGTGTGGAATGCGACGGCGCAACCTATCACCGTAGCGCCACGGCCCGGGATCGGGACAAACTGCGTGAGTTCGTTTTGCGTGGGTTGGGCTGGGAGGTTGTCCGGATCTGGTCGACCGATTGGTGGATCGATGCTGCTGGAACTGCGGAGAAGGTTCATCAGAAACTCATGGCGTTGCTCGATATTTCGCGCAAGAAACAGGCCGAAATCGATGCAGCAGAGGAAGCGGAGCGACTTAAAGCTGACGCTGCGGTCGCCGAGGTCATCGAGTTGGTTGAACAAGTTCAGCAAGTGGTACCGGCTGAGGAAACCGTTTCCGTTGCCAATGATCCATCGGGCGGTTTCCAGGAGCTGCAGTATGCGAAAGCAGCTGTCGTTGACGTGGTTCCCGAGTACGTAGCCCATAAACCGGCGGATTATCCGGTCTATCGAGAAACAGATCCTGCCCAGGCGGTGGAAGGCGTAAGCCCCGATCATTTCTTCGATGCGGCTTATACGCCGACTCTGCAGAGCATGATCACCCATGTCATAAACGTGGAAGGCCCTGTGCTGGACAGCGTTTTGGCGCGACGCATTGCGCGTGCGCATGGTTGGGTGCGCACAGGTGCACGTATCCGCGATCGTGTTGATCAGGTGGCACGCGCTCACTTCCGATCTCATGAAGAGCAGCAGTTGGGTACGTTTTTCTGGCCGTCGAGCCTCGCGCCAGATGCTACGGCCACATTCCGCCGGCCCGGGGACGATGATTCCGTGCGCAGCCTTGCAGAAATTTGCCTTCAGGAACTATCCGCTCTGGTCGAAGAGATGGAGACAATAGGGCATGAGGCTGAGGCGCTGATCTATGCAGTGGCTAAGGAGGCGGGTGTGACGAAGCTTGCGCACGCGGGCCGTCTGCGCATCGAAAAAGCTATCCGTCATCGCAAAGAGACCTAGTCCGAAATGCCCAGAGCCTGGCTTTCCAGGCTCTGGGTTATGGGCAGTCAGTTGCTCAGCGGCGCCCCAAACCCGCCAGCACCTGGCTCAACCCCTCCCGATAGGTCGTCACCCTGAACTCCGGAAAACGCCGCTTGAACTTCGAGGAATCGAACAGGTTGTCGTGCTCGTACCGCGGCAGCAGCTCGCGCAGTTCGCGCACTGGCTTGGCGATCAGGCCGACGGCGGTCAGCGTCCATTTGCCGAGCACCTTGTAGGTCGGCTCCCTGCCGATGATGCCGGACGCCAGCGCCACGAATTGCTTGTAGGTCAGGCGGTCGTCGTCGCAGGGCAGGTGCCAGGTCTGGCCGTAGGTGTCCGGCGCGTTCCCCAGCGCGGCCAGGGCACGGCTGGCGTCCGGGGTCCAGATCAGCGTGCGCTTCGTATCGTCCCGCACGGGCACGCGGGGCGTCTTGCCGGCCTTGAGGCTGTCGAGGATCAGGGCGTTGGTGAAGCTCTGGGTCTTGCCCGGTCCATAGAACTCCGGGGCGCGGCCGATGACGACGGGGATGTCGCCCCGCTGCATTTCCCGAAGGACCATGGACGCCATCTGCGCGCGCACCCGGCCTTTGCGGCCGACCGGCTCGAACGGAGCGTCTTCGGTCAGCACGCGGGCATCCTGCGGGTACATGTAGGTGTTGTCGAAGTACACGAACTTCGCACCGGCGGCGCTGGCCGCGTCGAGTGCGTTTTGCAGCATCACGGGGAACTGGGTTTCCCACACTCGCGTATCCGGCGGCAGGCCGGCGGTGAAGTAAACGATGCTGCTGCCTTTCACCGCGTTGGCCGCTTGTTCGGCATCCAACAGGTCGGCCGGCACCAAGGTGTCGGAGTCATTGACCTTGAGGGGCTTGCGGCTGACGAGCCGGATGTCTTGCGTATGGGTTCGGTGCAGTTCGCGGGCCAGCTCCATGGCGATCTGGCCGGTTGCTCCCAGGACGGTTTGCATGGTGTTTCCTATGAAGATTGAGGGTGCCGAGTCGGAGTGGTGTGCACCCTAAGATTAAAGCTGCCTTTAAGGTCAAGCGCATTCTTTGCGCGGCGGCGGGTAAACCCTGGAGCCCGACGGGCGGATTTTTCGCAGGACGCCTAAAGTTCGGACGGGCCCGGCAGAAAACTCGTAGGCATCGCCGGGCGCTCCTGTCACGGTGATCGACCCCTTCGGTTTGCAGACTCCCGCCGCCATGAATGCCTTGCTGCTGTCACCCCACCTGATCGGTACCAACATCCTGATCGCCAGCGCCATCATTTGCCTGGCGCTGTGGTACTACTCGCGGCCCCATCCGGGACCAGGCCTTTGGACGTGCGGTGTCCTGCTGGTGACGGTGGGCCAGTACCTGGCGCAGGGCACCGCCTATACGGCCTCGCTGCCCTACAACGTGTTGTGCCACAGCTTGCTGACCGCCGGGGAAACGGTGCTGGTCATCGGCGTGTTCCGATTCCTGGGCCGCCCCACACCCTGGTGGCTGATACCGGTGACCTTCCTGGCGGCGGCGCCCTGGTGGCTGTGGCACTGGCTGCTGCAGCCGCTGGAGCCCGGTGACGTGGTGGCCCTGTACGCGTTCCTCAGCGCCTTCGTCCGGGGGATGGCCTGCCATGCGCTGCTGCGGCTGCCGGGCGACCGTCGGCTGCACAGCGCGCGGATCTTCGCCGCGCTGATGTTCGGCCTGCTGGCCTTGAGCGCCGCCGGCAGCGGGGTGCTCGGTCTGTTCGAGGGCCTGTCGCAGAGCGAGGGCCGGCAAGACGTCGAGCCGGCCGCCGAAATGCTCGCCTACAACGTCGGTTATCCGTTGTGGATCCTGTGCCTGTTCGGCCTGACGCTGCTGAGCCTGCGGCGCTTTCTGCTGGCGGCCCAGAGCAGTGCGGTGCGCTTCGAGCGCCTGATGAACATCACCAGCGCCGCCGTGGTGATCGTGCGCGACGGCCGGATCGTCGATGCCAACCCGGTGCTCAAGCACCTGTTCGACTGCCCGCGGGAATTTCTGTACGAGCGTCCGCTGGAGGAGCTGTTCGAAACCGACGAAGACTTGCAGAAACAGCTGCGCCGCTGCGACGGTGTGGCGCTGGACCGGGTGGCGGTGCGCTGCGACGGCAGCCGGTTCGCTGCGGAACTGACGCTCGCCGCCCTCGACGATGGCACCCAGGTGGCGGAGATCCGCGACGTCAGCGGCCGCAAATCCCTGGAGCAGGAACTGCGCCGAACCGCCGCGCGGGACGCGTTGACCGGCGCCCTCAACCGCCGCGCCTTCATCGAGCAAGCTCAGCTTGAGCTGGCCAAAACCCGCCAACAAGGCCGTCCGGCGTGCCTGGCGATGTTCGACATCGATCACTTCAAACG
Source organism: Pseudomonas sp. NPDC089534 (assembly GCF_044749305.1). NCBI lineage: Bacteria > Pseudomonadati > Pseudomonadota > Gammaproteobacteria > Pseudomonadales > Pseudomonadaceae > Pseudomonas > Pseudomonas sp. NPDC089534. The sequence goes on from NZ_JBIVHR010000001.1 coordinate 23,514, forward strand.
CGTCAACGACACCCACGGCCACCTGGTGGGCGACCAAGCGCTGAAGGCGTTCAGCGCCGTGTGCGAAAGCCATGTCCGCCGCACGGACCTGTTTGCCCGCTATGGCGGCGAGGAGTTCGTGCTGTTGCTGCCGCAGACCGACCGTGAACAGGCCTTGGCCTTGCTGGAGCGCCTGCGCGAGACCTGGAGCCAGCACCGGTTGCCGGTGCCCGGCGGCGAGCTGGCGTCGACCGTCAGCATCGGCATGGTGCAGCTCGACGGCGACGCTTCCCTGGAGCATTGGGTCAGCCTGGCCGACCAGGCCCTGTACCGGGCCAAGCATGAGGGGCGCAACCGCACGCGGGTGCATGCGGCGGAGTGAGCCCTCCATGCCCCATCACTGCACGGACCGCAATCGTCGCCACAACGTGGTCCGGCTGATGCCGAGCCGGCGCGCCGCTTCATCGAGGTTGCCCTGACAGCTGTCCAGCGTCTCCTGCACGTGCCGCAGTTGCGCGGCCTTGCCGATCATCTGCAGGTCCGATTCCCGTGAAGACGCTTTCGGGGCCGGCGTCAGGGGCGGGCCTTCGCACAGTTCGGGCAGCACGCGGGCCAGGTAATGCTCGTCCAGGCCGTGGTCGTGCAGCAGTTCGCGGGCGGAGAGCATCGCCCGTTCGATCACGTTCTCCAGTTCCCGGACATTGCCCGGCCAGGCATAACGGCTCAGGTGCGGGAGCAGGGCGGTCGGGATGTCGGCTGCCCCCGGCGGTTGGCCCTGGACCAACAGGCGCTGGCTGATGCCTCGGCAGATCAGGGCGATGTCCTCTGGCCGTTCGCGCAACGGTGTGGTCTGCAAGCGCAGGATGTTGAGCCGGTAGTAGAGGTCGCTGCGAAAGTCGCCGTCGTCCATGGCGGTGCGCAGGTTCTGGTGGGTGGCGGCGATGATCCGCACGTCGATGGAGATCGGCTCGGTGCCGCCCAGGCGCAGTACCTCGCGCTCTTGCAGCACGCGCAGAAGGCGGGTCTGCAACGACACCGGCATGTCGCCGATCTCGTCGAGAAACAGGGTGCCGCGGTGCGCCGCTTCGAACAGGCCGGGCTTGCCGCCCTTGCGCGAACCGCTGAACGCGCCTTCCTCGTAGCCGAACAGTTCGCTCTCCAGCAGCGATTCCGGAAATGCCGCGCAGTTGATGCCGACAAACGGGCCCTGACGGCGGGGGCTCTCGTTGTGGATGCCCTGGGCCAGCAGTTCCTTGCCGGTGCCGCTTTCGCCGGTGATCAGGATCGTCGAGTGGCTGGCGGCGAAGCGTTTGGCCAATTGCAGCATGTCGCGGTTGGCCTGGCTGTTGCCGGCCAGTTGCTCAAGCCGATAGCGGGCCGTGAACGCCCCCGGACGGCGGGTGGAGCGGATGCGCTGGTCGGCGCGCTGCACGGCGGTGATGTCCTGGCAGGTCAGGACCAGGCCGGTGCGCTCGCCGTTCTCAAGGATCGGCAACAGGTTGCTGACTACCGCATGGGAACCGAGCCGGATCACCCGGTTTTCCTCGCCGCTGCCGTCCTGCAAGGCCTGCGGCAGGTCCAGCTCGGGGCACAGCTGCTGCAAGGGCCGGCCCAGCGCTTCGCCGGCCGGCAGGTCGAGCAAGTGGGCAAGGGCCGGGTTGAGCGACTGCACCACGCCTTGGTTGTCGACCGCCGCCACGCCGGTGGGGATGTGTTGCAGCACGGCGTTCAAGTGGCGGCGCTTGGCGATCTCGATGCGTTGGCTGTCGAGGATGCCGAGGGCTTCTTCCAGTGCCTTGCGCACGGTGTCCTCGCTCAGCGACAGCACGCCGTGCAGGCCGGCCTGGAGCGCCAGTTCCACCACCGTCGACGAACCGATGATGCTGCGGCAGCCCAACCGGGCTGCGTGTTCGACCGCTTGGCGGGCTTCCTCCAGTGAGGTGTAGGCGGCCTGGTGAACCTGCACGGTGAACAGCGCGTTCATGGCTTGCAGGTCATGGTTGATGCTGTTGTAGCTGAGCAGGGCCACCTGCGGGGAGTGTTCGCGGGCGCGCCCCAGCGCCCGCAGCAGGTCATCGCCGCCGACGTGCATCGTCAGCACCGGCCGCGCCAGGTGCTTGCGCAGGTAGGCGGCCGTGGCGCCGGCGCAGACGAACACGTCGGCTTCGCCGCGCTGCTCCAGCTCCCGGGCGGTTTGCAGCGCTTCGGACACCGAGGTGTCGAGCACTTCGATGTGGGTGTCGGGGTAATCCCCGGTGAGCCCGGCCACTACCTGGGCGAGGCGGCTGCGTTGCCGGGGGCGTTGCAGGTGGCTGATCAGCACGACGACCTTGGAGGCGGGGGAGTGCATGGCGAGACCTGTTCAGGAGTGAAATGTCCCAATACTGAACCAAATCATTTCAGGTGTGAAACGTCCGCGCTGTTCATGCCCCGCCGCAATAGATCCCAAATGCCCGAACGGCGTGGCTCCCAGACCATCGCAGCAAAGTTGGCCCAGGCATTGCTCTAGGTGACTCGACAACTTTAAAAAGTGCAGACGGGGCCTTTGGATCCATGAGCAGTTCCCTAAACAAGCATTCGGCCGATGAGGCGTTCGCGACCAAGACCGAGAAAGGTAATCTGGTCAACTTCATCCGCCAGCAATCCGAAGCGACCCGGGTGGTCATCGAGACCCGCAAACGCCTGAGCGGCGGCGCCATCCAGGAAAACTGGCTGCTTGAATTGCAGGTCGAGGGCGGCCCATGGGCCGGCGCGCGGCGTTGGGTGTTGCGCAGCGATGCGCTCTCGGCGTTGCCGGCCAGCCTTGGTCGCGAACAGGAGTTCGCCGTGCTGCAAGCGGTGCACCAGGCCGGGGTGAAAGTGCCGCGGCCGCTTTGGCTGTGCCGTGACACGGGCGTCCATGGGCGGGTGTTCTTCCTGATGGAACATGTGCCGGGCATTGCGGCCGGACGCCAGCTCAGCGCCGACGCGGGCCCCCAGGGCCGGACGCGGTTGGCCGCTCAACTCGGCGCCAACCTGGCGCGTCTGCATCAGCTTCGCCCGCCGTGTCCGGCGCTGGCGTTCCTGCCGGTGCCGGAGGCGTCGCCGGCCCTGAGCACCGTCAGCGCCTATCGCCGTTACCTCGACACCCTCGACGAGGCCTATCCGGTTCTGGAGTGGGGCCTGCGTTGGTGCGAGCTCAACGCGCCGCGCAGCACGAACCTTTGCTTGCTGCACCGTGACTACCGCACGGGCAACTACCTGGCCAGCGAACAAGGGCTGGAGGCGGTGCTGGATTGGGAGTTCACCGGGTGGGGCGACCCCTGCGAGGACCTCGGCTGGTTCACCGCCCGTTGCTGGCGCTTCACCCGGCCGGACCTGGAGGCGGGCGGCATCGGCCGGCTCGACGACTTTCTGGCCGGCTACCACTCGGTTTCGCCGCTGCGCATCGAACCCGGCCAACTGCATTACTGGCAGGTCATGGCGACATTGCGCTGGGCCGTGATCGCCCTGCAGCAAGGCCAACGCCACCTGTCCGGCGAAGAGCCTTCCCTTGAGCTTGCGCTGACCGCACGCCTGCTGCCGGAGCTTGAGCTCGACATCCTGGACCTGACCTGCGGAGACGCGCCATGACCCAGCCGAACGCCCATGAACTGCTGGAGATCGCCCGCCGGACCCTGCTGGAACAGTTGCTGCCGACGCTGTCCGGGGAACTGCGTTACCCGGCGCTGATGATCGCCAATGCCATGGCCATCGCCGCCCGCGAGAACCGTCTGCAAGCCGAGGCTCGCTGTCAGGAGCTGGCGTTGCTGAGCGTGCTGACCGGCGACACCGGGGTGCCGCTGCACGAGGCCCGCCGGCACCTCGCCCAAGACATCCGCCAGGGCCGTCACGACGCTGCGCACAGCCAGCGCGCGCTGACCGAGGCCTTGCGCCAGGTGACGCTCACCCGACTGGCGATCAGCAATCCCAAAGCCGTGCCGTGATCGCAGCGCTTGCCCCCATTCCCCGACTGCCAAGAAAAAAGAAGGATAACCATGAACTTCACCCTCCCGGACGAGCTGCTCGAACTGCAGCGCAAAACCCGCGAATTCATCGCCGAGCAGGTCATTCCGTTCGAGAACGACCCGCGCCAGGGCGCCCATGGCCCCAGCGACGCCCTGCGTCTGGAGCTGCAGGCCCGCGCCCGGTCCGCCGGCCTGCTGACGCCCCACGCCAGCCTTGAGATGGGCGGTCTGGGCCTGAGCCATGTGGCCAAGGCGATCGTGTTCGAGGAGGCGGGGTATTCGCCGCTGGGCCCGGTGGCGCTGAACATCCATGCCCCGGACGAAGGCAACATCCACCTGATGGACGTGGTGGCCACCGACGCGCAGAAGGACCGCTGGCTGCGGCCCTTGGTGCAGGGGCACGTGCGTTCCTGCTTCGCCATGACCGAACCGGCGCCGGGCTCGGGCTCCGACCCTTCGATGCTGCGCACCACCGCCACCCGCGACGGCGACGATTACCTGATCAATGGCCGCAAATGGCTGATCACCGGGGCCGAGGGCGCCGGGTTCGCTATCATCATGGCGCGCATGGAGGACGGCACCGCGACCATGTTCCTCACCGACATGCAGCGCGAAGGGATCGTCCACGAACGTCAGCTGGACTCGCTGGACAGCTGCTTCACCGGCGGCCACGGACAGTTGCGCTTCGACAACCTGCGCGTGCCGGCGAGCGACGTGCTGGGGGAGATCGGCAAAGGTTTCCGTTACGCCCAGGTGCGCCTGGCGCCGGCACGCCTGACCCATTGCATGCGCTGGCTGGGCGCCGCACGGCGCGCCCATGACATCGCCTGCGACTACGCACGGACTCGGGAAACCTTCGGCAAACCGTTGGGCGAACACCAGGGCGTCGGTTTCATGCTGGCCGACAACCTGATGGATCTGCACGTGGTGCGCCTGGCGGTCTGGCACTGCGCCTGGGTGCTGGATGAGGGCGGGCGCGGCAACGTCGACTCCAGCATGACCAAAGTGATCAGCGCCGAAGCGCTGTGGCGGGTGGTGGACCGTTGCGTGCAGATCCTGGGCGGGCGCGGGGTCACCGGGGAGACCGTGGTGGAACGGATCTTCCGCGACATCCGCCCGTTCCGCATCTACGACGGCCCGAGCGAAGTGCACCGCATGAGCCTGGCGAAGAAACTGCTCGACCAACGCCTGGGGGATCGGTGATGCAACCCTCTATTGCCCGATTGTTCGACCTTGAGGGGCGTCGTGCCCTGGTCACCGGTGCCTCCAGCGGCCTCGGCCGCCATTTCGCGATGACGTTGGCTGCCGCCGGCGCCGAAGTGATCGTGACGGCCCGGCGCCTTGAGCCGTTGCAGACGCTGGTGGAAGCGATCGAGGCGGCCGGCGGGCGGGCCCGGGCCTTCGCCCTCGACGTGACCTGCCGCGATGACGTCTGCCGGGTGCTCGATGCCGCCGGGCCGCTGGATGTGCTGGTCAACAACGCCGGGGTCAGCGACAGCCAGCCCTTGCTGGACTGCGACGACCAGGCCTGGGACCGCGTGCTGGACACCAACCTCAAGGGCGCCTGGACGGTGGCCCAGGAAAGCGCCCGGCGGATGATCGCCGCCGGGCAGGGCGGCAGCCTGATCAACGTCACCTCGATTCTCGCCAGCCGGGTGGCGGGGGCCATTGCGCCGTATGTGGCGGCCAAGGCCGGCCTGGCCCACCTGACCCGCGCGATGGCCCTGGAGCTGGCGCGCCATGGGATCCGCGTGAACGCCTTGGCGCCGGGGTACGTGATGACCGATCTGAACGAGGACTTCCTCACCAGCGAGGCCGGCGAAAAGCTGCGCCTGCGCATTCCCGGCCGCCGTTTCAGCCAGCCGCAGGACCTGGACGGCGCCTTGCTGCTGCTCGCCAGCGATGCCGGCCGGGCCATGAGCGGCGCCGAAATCGTGGTCGACGCAGGGCACCTGTGCAGCAGCCTGTGAGGCGCCCGAACGCAAGAACAACAAGAACCTGCAACGGACAGGAGGTGTGTATGAATGTGCGATGCCTGGGCGATGTCGTGATGGAGGGACGGTCATGATGACCTCGACCTTCGAGCACGGACTGGCCCCCAACGAAGCCAACCACGTGCCGCTGTCGCCGCTGTCGTTCCTCAAGCGCGCCGCGCAGGTGTACCCGGAGCGCGATGCGGTGGTCTACGGCGAGCGGCGCTGCAGCTACCGCCAGTTGCACCAGCGCAGCCGCGCCCTGGCCAGCGCTTTGGAGCACGTTGGGGTGCGGCCGGGTGAACGTGTGGCGATCCTGGCGCCGAACGTTCCGGAAATGCTGGAGGCGCACTACGGCGTGCCCGGTGCCGGGGCCGTGCTGGTGTGCATCAACATCCGCCTGGAGGCGCGCAGCATCGCTTTCATCCTGCGTCACTGCGCAGCGAAGGTGCTGATCTGCGACCGCGAGTTCGGCCCGGTGGTCCGGCAGGCCTTGGCCATGCTCGATTCGCCGCCGCTGCTGGTGGGGATCGACGACAGCCAGGCTGAAGTGACCGGACCGGGGCACGACCTGGACTGCAGTCTGGACTACGAAAGCTTCCTGGCCCAGGGCGACCCCGGCCGGCCGTTGACCGCACCGCAGAACGAATGGCAGTCCATCGCCATCAACTACACCTCGGGCACCACCGGCGACCCCAAGGGCGTGGTGCTGCATCACCGCGGAGCCTACCTCAACGCCTGCGCCGGGGCGCTGATCTTTCAGCTCGGCCCGCGCAGCGTCTACCTGTGGACCTTGCCGATGTTCCACTGCAACGGCTGGAGCCACACCTGGGCGGTGACCCTGTCCGGCGGCACCCATGTGTGCCTGCGCAAGGTACAGGCCGACGCCATCCACGCCGCCATCGCCGAGCACGGGGTGACCCACCTGAGCGCCGCTCCGGTGGTGATGTCGATGCTGATCCACGCCGGGCACGGCAGCACAGCAACCAAAGCGACGAGCGTGTCGGTGATCACCGGCGGGGCGGCGCCGCCCAGTGCGGTGATCGCGGCGATGGAGGCCCGCGGCTTCAGCATCACCCACGCCTACGGCATGACCGAAAGCTACGGCCCCAGCACCTTGTGCCTGTGGCAGCCGGGCATCGACGAGCTGCCGCTGGAGGCCCGGGCCCGGTTCATGAGCCGCCAGGGCGTTGCCCACCCGATGCTCGAAGAGGCCACGGTGGTGGACATGGACAGCGGCCGCCAAGTCCCTGCCGACGGCGTCACCCTGGGCGAGCTGGTGGTGCGCGGCAACACCGTGATGAAGGGCTACCTGGACAACCCGCAGGCCACCCGCGACGCCCTGGCCAACGGCTGGCTGCACACCGGCGACCTGGCCGTGCTGCACCCGGACGGCTATGTGGAGATCAAGGACCGGGCCAAGGACATCATCATTTCCGGCGGCGAGAACATCAGCTCGCTGGAGATCGAAGAGGTGCTCTACCAGCACCCGTCGGTGATCGAGGCTGCCGTGGTGGCGCGCCCCGATGCGCGTTGGGGCGAAACCCCGCATGCCTTCGTCACCCTGCGCGACGACGCCCTGGCCGACGTCAGCGGCGAAGACCTGATCCGCTGGTGCCGCGAGCGCCTGGCGCACTTCAAGGCGCCGCGGCATGTGTCGCTGATGCCGCTGCCGAAGACGGCCACCGGCAAGATCCAGAAATTCGTGCTGCGCGAGTGGGCACGGCAACAGGAGACCGCCGATACCGGATCCTGACCGCTGCACATTGAACAACAACAAGATCTGCACAGGACGTGGCCCGGCGTTGCGCACGCCGGGGTTCGGGCAGGACGTACAGCCCGAAAGATGTAGCTGCCGAGAACCCGAACAACGACAAAAACTGAGCCTGACCGGCAAGAGGTACGTATGAAATTCCAATTCCTACTCCCCACCAAAGTCGTCATGGAACCTGGCCTGCGCGAGCGCACGGGCGAGCATCTGCGTGAGCTGGGCCTTGCGCGCGTCCTCATCGTGACGGACGCCGGGGTCAAGGCCGCCGGGCTGTTGACCGGCATCTACGCCAGCCTGGACGCGTCGGGCATTGCCTTCGAGGAAATTTCGGACGTCAAGGCCAACCCCCGCAGCGAAGACATCAACCGCACGGCGCAGGCACTCCGGGGCCGAGGCATCGACGGCCTGCTGGCCATCGGCGGCGGCAGCGCGATGGACGCCGCCAAGGCCCTGAGCGTGCTGCTGACCCACGACGGCCGGATCGAGGACTACGAAGGTTCCTTTAAGCTCACCCACGGGGTGCTGCCGATCGTGGCGATCCCGACCACCGCCGGCACCGGCAGCGAGGTGACGTGCTTCTCGGTGATCACCGATACGGCACGCCACTTCAAGATGAACCTGTTGGACTACCGGATCGGCCCGGTGCTGGCGCTGCTCGACTCGAACATCACCGCGACGCTGCCGCCGTCCATCGCCGCCGCGACCGGCATGGACGCCCTGACGCACGCCATCGAGGCCTACACCTGCCGCGTGTCGAACCCGATCAGCGACGGCCTGGCGCTGCATGCCATCCGCCTGATCAGCCAACACCTGAAGGCCGCCGTGCAGGAGCCGGACAACCTGGAAGCCCGTGAGCAGATGCTGGTGGCCAGCCTGATCGCCGGCATGGCCTTCGGCAACGCCGACGTGGGCAGCGTGCACTGCATTTCCGAGGCCATCGGCGGCATGTACGACACGCCGCACGGCGTGGGCAACGCGATCTTCCTGCCGTTTGTGTTCGGCCACAACATCGATGCGGACCTCCTGCGCCATGCCCAGGTCGCCTACGCGCTGGGCATCGACCCGAGCCTGGCGCCGGCCAGCGCCGCCCAAGCGGCGGTCGAGTACCTGTTCCAGATGAGCAAGGCCCTGGGCATCCCCCGTTTCGCCGACGTGAAAGGGGTCCGTGAAGAAGACTTCCTGACCATCGCCGACAAGTCGAAGAAGAACTTCTCCGACCCCAGCAACGCCAAGGCCATGACCGTGGAGACCTACCACGCGATCATCGTCGCCGCTTACCGCTTCGCCGGTTGAGGGGGGATCATGAGCCAGTCAACTTCCGATGCTTCGTTGAAGCGCGCCCTGGGCCCGTTTTCCGTGCTGCTGTTCGGTCTGGCGTTCCTGGCGCCGCTGATCGTGTTCGGCACCTACGGCGTGATCTCCCAGGCCAGCGAAAACACCACGGCCTTGTCCTACGCGATCGCCGCGCTGGGCGTCATCGTCACCGCGTTGAGCTATGGACGCCTGGTCCGGGTGTTCCCGGCCGCCGGTTCGGCCTACACCTACACCCGCAAGATGCTGAACCCGAACCTCGGGTTCATGGTGGGCTGGGCGGCGCTGCTCGACTACTTCTTCATCCCGATGCTGATCTGGCTGCTGGGGGCCAGTTACCTCGGCATGGCCTTCCCGGATGTGCCGCAGTGGGTGTGGATCGTCGGCTTCATCGTCTCCAGCACGGTGCTCAACGTCCTGGGCATCCAGGTGGCCAACCGCTTCAACATCATGTTGATGGTTGTCCAGATGGCGATCATCGCGGTCTTCATCGGGCTCTGCTGGCACTACATCGTGGCGGCCGACGGCCCCGGCGGGCTGCTGTCGGCCAGGCCGTTCTTCAACCCGGACGTGCCGTTCGCCACGACCATGGCCGGGGCGGCCATCGCCGCCTATTCGTTCCTGGGCTTCGACGCGCTGTCCACGCTGAGCGAGGAGACCAAGGACCCGAGCCGGACGATTCCGCGGGCGATCCTGCTGGTCGCGGTGATCGGCGGGGTGCTGTATGTGGGCTCGTCGTACTTCATGCACCTGACGCATCCCTCCATGGCGTTCGCCAACGTGGACGGCGCGGCGTTCGAGATCGCCCGGATGATCGGCGGCGACGTGTTCTTCGCCGCGGTGCTGGCGGGGATCATCATCGCGCACTTCGCGGCGGGGCTGTCGTTCCAGGCGAGCGTCGGCCGGCTGCTGTACGCCCTCGGCCGGGACAATCAACTGCCGCGCAAGCTGTTCGGCAGCTTGCACCCTCGCTTCCGCACGCCGGTGTTCAACATCCTGCTGTCCGGGGCGTTCGGCACCGTGGGCTTTGCCCTGACGATCGCCACCGCAACGTCCCTGGTGAACTTCGGCGCCTTCGTCGCGTTCACCGCGGTCAACCTGTGCGCCTTGCGGCTCACCTTCAATGCCGGATACCGGGACGGCGCCGGCCTGCTGCGGGGCGTGATCCTACCGGTCATCGGCGTGATCACCGCCGGCTGGATGCTCATCAGCCTGGACAAGGATGCGCTGATCCTGGGGTGCGCCTGGCTGGGCGTCGGCACCGTTTACCTGGCCTGCCGCACCGGCTTCTTCCGCAGCCCCGTGCCGGACGCCTTGGCTTAGGTTTCCCTCTATCCATCGACACAAGGGATTGTGAATCCCCCGGCACCCGCCGCCTGAAGGCGGCGCCCGGACCATTGCAAGAGGCTACGCATGAACAACATAGAGACCTTCGAAAAACTCGAATCCAACGTGCGGATGTATTGCCGCGACCTGCCCGTGGTGTTCGATACCGCCCTGGGCAGCAAGATCCGCGGCGAGGACGGCCGCGACTACCTGGACTTCTTCGCCGGCGCCGGTGCCCTCAATTACGGCCACAACGACCCGCGCATGCGGGATGCCTTGATCGAGTACCTGTCGGCCAACGGCGTGACCCATGCCTTGGATTTGCACACCGGCATGAAGCGCCGCTTCCTGGAGTCGATCAAGCGTGACCTGTTCGACCCGCGCGGCTGGGACTACAAGGTGCAATTCACCGGTCCCACCGGCGCGGATGCCGTCGAGGCCGCGCTGAAGCTGGCGCGCAAGGCCACCGGGCGCAGCAAGGTCGTCTCGTTCTATGGCGCCTACCACGGCATGACGGCGGGGGCCCTGGCCGTCACCGGGAACCGCACCCGGCGCGGCGCTGCGTTGTCCTCCGAGGTGATTTTCGTGCCCTACGAGGACAGCCCCTACGGCGAGTTCGACAGCATCGGTTTTCTCGAACGCCTCGCCGACGACCAGGCCAGCGGAACGGAATTGCCTGCGGCGGTCATCGTGGAATCGGTGCAGATCCAGGCGGGCGTTTATGCGGCCTCGGACCTCTGGCTGCAACGGCTGCGCAAGTGGACCTCGGACCACGGCGTGATCCTCATCTGCGACGAAGTCCAGGCCGGCTGCGGCCGCACCGGCGACTTCTTCGGCTTCGAGCGCTCCGGGATCCAGCCGGACCTGGTGACCTGCGCGAAATCCATCGGCGGCTTCGGCCTGCCGATGGCCATCGTGCTGATCCGCTCCGCGCTGGACGTGTGGCAGCCGGGCGATCACATCGGCACGTTCCGCGGCAACCAGTTGGCGTTCCTGACGGCGCAGATCGCCCTCGGCTATTGGCACGACGAGGCCTTCCTGAAACTGCTGGCCGAGAACATGGCGCTGATGGAGCGGGGCGTGGCCGACATCGCCGAAATCCCCGGCGTCGTCGGCGCGCGCTGCCGGGGGATGGTGGCCGGCATCGACTTCGGCCGCGGCAACGTCGCGTTGACCAAGGACGCCCAGCAACGCGCCCTGCGGGCAGGCCTGCTGGCCGACCGCTGCGGCCCGAACGGGGAAATCATCAAGCTGATGCCGCCGATCAATACGCCGACCGATCAGCTGGGTGAGGGCCTGAAGATCTTCACCGAATCGGTCGCCGCCGCACTGGGCCAGTAAACCGGCCAGGCCCCCATGCAGCGCGTGCCGAGGCCAGCGCTGCATCGGGCCTTATCGCCCACACTCCGCCGCAGGAAAACCCGCGAATGAACAGCGTGACTTCAACCGTGCGGGACGATCTGTCCGCACTGATCCACCCCTACACCAACCTGGCGCTGCACCGTGAGACCGGGCCTTTCGTCATCACGAAGGGAGAGGACATACGGGTCTTCGATGATCGGGGCAATGCCTACATCGAAGCCATGTCGGGCCTGTGGAGCGCGGCCTTGGGGTTCAGCGAAAAGCGGCTGGCCGATGCCGCGATGGCGCAGTTCAATCAGCTGCCGTACTACCACACCTTCAGCCACAAGACGAATGCGCCAGCCGCGGCGCTCGCGGCAAAACTGGCGGAACTGGCCCCCGGCGACCTGAACCATGTGTTCTTCACCAACTCCGGCTCCGAGGCCAACGATTCGGTGGTGAAGCTGGCCTGGTACGTGAACAACGCACGGGGCAAACCCGCCAAGAAGAAATTCATTTCCCGTCAGCAGGCCTACCACGGCACCACGGTCGCGTCGGCCAGCTTGACCGGCATCCCGTCGATCCACCGCGATTTCGATCTGCCGGCGATCCCGGTGCACCACCTGACCTGCCCGAACTATTACCGCCTCGCCAAACCGGGAGAATCGCAAGAGGCGTTCTCGTTGCGCCTGGCGGAAGAACTGGAGCGGCACATCCTGGTGGAGGGCCCCGAGACCATCGCTGCGTTCATCGGCGAGCCCGTCATCGCCGCAGGCGGGGTGCTGCCGCCGCCCAAGGGCTACTGGGCGGCGATCCAGGCGGTGTGCAAACGCTACGACATCCTGCTGGTGATCGACGAAATCGTCACCGGCTTCGGCCGGCTCGGCACGATGTTCGGTTGCGAGCTGTACGGGATCCAGCCCGACATCCTGGTGCTGTCCAAGCAGCTCACCTCGTCCTATCTGCCGTTGGCGGCGCTGCTGGTGTCAGATGCCCTCCATGACGTGCTGGTGAGCCAAAGCGAGCGGCTGGGGGCGTTCGTGCATGGCTTGACCGCCACCGGGCATCCTGTCGCCACGGCCGTGGCGCTGGAGAACATCCGCATCATCGAAGAGCGCGATCTCGTGGGCCATGTCCAGCGCTTGGCGCCTGTGTTCCAGGAGCGGCTGCAGGCCTTCGCCGACCACCCGCTGGTGGGCGATGTAAGAGGCGTCGGGCTGATGGGCGGGATCGAACTGGTGGCGGACAAGGCGCGCAAGCAGCCGTTCAGCCAACCGGGGATCCTGGGCAGTTACGTCTTCAGGCAGGCCCACCAGCATGGGCTGATCGTTCGTGCCATCTACGACACGATCGCGTTCTGCCCGCCGCTGATCACGACGCAGGACGACGTAGACGCCATCTTCGACGCGTTCGGCAAGACGCTGCACGACGCGACGGAGTGGGCCCGCTCGCAACGCCTGATCTGACGCTCGGCGCTGCCCGGCGCTAGTCGTCGGACAGCGCCTCCCAGACCTGGTGGGACGGCATGCTCAGTTCCAGCCAGACCTGGGTCAGCAGCAGCGCAACGAAGCAGGCCAGGCCGATGCCCAGGCTCAGGTCGGCGATGTCGACCAGTTTGACGATGGAGACCAGGATCCCGAACAGGTAGACCTCGAGCATGCCCCATTCGCGCAGGTGGTGATAACTGCGGTAGAGCCGCAGGCCAGCCCGTCGCGCCACCTTGAACCGCACGCTCAACAGCACCAGCAACTGGCAAAGCAGCTTGAGCAGGGGAACGGCCATGCTGCTCAGCAACACGACCACGGCGACCCCTTGCATGCCGCTTTCGAACAGCCCGAGCACGCCGCCCCAGACCGTTTCGCTGCGCGTCTGCCCGAGCAGGGTCAAGTGCATGATCGGCAGGAAATTGGCCGGGATGTAGAGGAGCAGGGCGGTCAGCACCAGCGCGAGGGAACGCCTCTGCCAATGGGGACGATGCACGGCCAGCTCGTAGCCGCAGCGCGGGCAGCAGCATTTCTCACCGGGCGCGAGCGGTTCGCGGCGCATGAGCAGGTCGCACTCATGGCAGGCGAGCAGCGCGTCCAGGGGAAGGTCCGGCAAGCGGCCGGTAGGGGTGGGGGACATCGGGGTGCCGGGTCTCAGGAAAAAGAAAGCCAAGATAAAAATAAATCATATGAGACAATATTGACTCATTAGGGATTGAAAAGTAGCATTCGCGCCGTTTTCAATCAAGCCTCAGGTGAGTCATGGGCACAGTGCGCGCAAGCGGGAGCGGAGGTTCACGGGCCCAGGAAGGGTATTCGGCGTCTGTCGGCAGCGTTTCGGCGGATGCCGCGAGAGGAGGGTAGCCATGCGTGCGATCGATGCCGGCATCCAGGTCTGCGGCGACTGCCATCAGCTCAATCCCGTCGACGGTCCGCAGCCGGTGCATTGCAGCCGTTGCGAGGCGCTGTTGCATGTGCGTCGCCCCGACAGCATCCGGCGCACCTGGGCCTTGCTGATCACCGCGACGATTCTCTACATCCCGGCCAACCTGCTGCCGATCATGACGGTCAGCGTCCTCGGCAAAGGCGCGCCGGCCACCATCATGAGCGGCGTCATCAGCCTGCTGCAGTTGGGGATGATCCCCATCGCCCTGGTGGTGTTCGTGGCCAGCATCGTGGTGCCCACCTTCAAGCTGGCCGGGATCGCGCTGCTGCTCTATTCGGTGCAGCGGCACCAGCCGATGTCCGCCCGCCAGCGGATCGTCATGTACCGCTTCATCGAGTGGGTGGGGCGCTGGTCCATGCTCGACATCTTCGTCATCGCCATCCTGGTGGCGCTGGTGAACTTCGGCAATCTGGCGCGCATCGAGGCCAACCTCGGCGCCGCCGCCTTCGCCGGCGTGGTAGTGCTGACCATGCTCGCCGCCCTGACTTTCGACCCCCGGCTCCTTTGGGACAACACCGACGTGGACAATGAACATGAGTGACCTTCCCACCCCGACGAAACGCCCGACCTCCAACTGGTCGGCGATCTGGATCCTGCCGCTGCTGGCCCTGGTCATCGGCGCCTGGCTGACCTGGCGCGCCTACGACGAGGCCGGCCCGGTCATCCAGGTGCGCTTCGAGAGCGGTGACGGCATCCAGGCCAAGAAGACCGAGGTGCTGTACAAGGGCATCGCGGTCGGCAAGGTGGTGGAACTGAATGTCAGCGAAGACATCAAGGGCGTGCTCGCCACCATCGAAATGACCAAGGAATCCCAGCATTACCTGAACGAGGACACCCACTTCTGGCTGGTCAAGCCGCGGGTGTCGCTGGCAGGCGTCACGGGCCTGGAGACGCTGGTCTCCGGGGTCTACATCGCCGTCGATCCGGCCAAGGGCGACAAGGGCGATCAAGGCGTGCGCGCCTACACGGCCCTGAAGGAACCGCCGCCCATGTCCGAGAAGATCCCGGGCCTGCACATCACCCTCAAGGCCGATCGCCTGGGCTCCCTGGAGCAGGGCAGCCCGGTGTTCTACAAGCAGATCCTGGTGGGCCAGGTGAAGAGTTTTCAGCTGGGCGAGGATCAGCGCACCATCGAAATCAAGGTGCACATTGAGCCGGCCTACGCGGATCTGGTGCGCAAGCACACGCGTTTCTGGAACGCCAGCGGCCTGTCGATCTCCGGCGGCCTGTCGGGGTTCAAGGTGCGCAGCGAATCGCTGCTGACCCTGGCCGCCGGCGGCATTGCCTTCGCCACGCCGGACAGCCACCGCGACAGCCCACCCACGGACAGCAGCAAGCCTTTCCGTCTGTACGAGGACTATGACGCGGCCCAGGTCGGCCTGCGGGTGTCGCTGAAGATGAAGGACCTGAGCGACATCCAGCCGGGGCAGACGCAGGTCATGTACAACGGCGTGCAGGTCGGCCTGGTCAAGAACGTCGACATGAACCAGGACTTCAGCGGCGCTACCGCCGAGCTGGCGATGGACCCTCGGGTCGAGGCCATGCTGCTGGAGGGCACCGAGTTCTGGACCGTCAAGCCGAACATCTCGCTGGCCGGGATCACCGGCCTGGACGCGCTGGTCAAGGGCAACTACATCGCCGTGCGTTTCCCCAAGAGCGGCGCGCCGCGGCGCGAGTTCAGCGTCCTCGCCAAGGCACCGGCCATGGACACCAACGTGCCGGGCCTGCACCTGGTGCTGACCAGCGACAAGCGCGGCTCGGTGGAGGTCGGCGCGCCGGTGCTCTACCGGCAGATCCGTGTCGGCAGCGTGCAGAGCTATCAGCTGTCGGGGGACAACCGGCAGGTGATGATCGGGGTGCATGTCGAACCGGAGTTTGCGCGCCTGGTGAACAGCTCCACGCGCTTCTGGAACGCCAGCGGCGTGACCCTGAGCGGCGACTTGACGGGCCTGAAGGTCAAGAGCGAATCGCTGCAGACCCTGATCAACGGCGGCATCGCCTTCGACACCCCGGATGCGAAGGCGCCGGCCTCGGGCAAGGACCGGCGGTTCTCCCTCTACGACAGCGAAGAGGCCGCACTGGCCCAGGGCGTGGAGATCCAGCTGAGCGTCGAGGACGGCGAAGGCCTGCGCGAAGGCACGCCCATCCGCTTCAAGGGGCTGACGATCGGCAAGGTCGAGAGCGTCGACCTGAAGGCCGACCTGTCCGGCGTGCAGCTCAAGGCGCGCCTGTTGCCCAACGGCGAATCGTTCGCCCGCAGCGGCACACGCTTCTGGGTGGTGCGCCCGGCCCTGGGCCTGTTGCGCACGGAACACCTCGGCACGCTGGTCAGCGGGCCTTACATCGAGGCCTTGGCCGGCAGCCGTCCAGGAGAACGCCAGACCCGCTTCCAGGCCCTGGCCGAAGCGCCGAACCTGTTGGGGCAGGGCAGCGGCCTGCGCCTGACCCTGAGCGCGGTGGACAAGGGCTCGATCAAGCTCGGCAGCCCCGTGACCTACCGCAAGATGCCGGTGGGCAAGGTGGTCGACATGAACCTGGGGCCGCAGGCGGACCGGGTGCTGATCAGCGTCCTGATCGAGCCGCGTTATGCGCCGCTGGTGCACAGCGGCAGCCGCTTCTGGAACGCCAGCGGCATCGGCATCGAGGCTGGCCTGTTCAAAGGGGTGTCGGTGCGCACCGAATCCCTGGAGGCCATGGTCGCAGGCGGCATCGCCTTCGCCACGCCGGACAACGGGCAAATGGGCGAACCGGCCCGGCCGGGCCAGACCTTCGCGTTGTTCGAGGCCGTCGATGAGCAATGGCTGGCGTGGGCGCCGAAGATCCCGCTCAAGGAAACCGCGCAGTGATCGCGCCGAATTTTTTGGTTAACGCAACAGGAGTCAACTGATGTCCAGGCACCTCATTTTTGCCGCTTTATTCGCTGTCGGCTGCGCGTATGCCGCACCGGCCCAGGAACCGTTGCCGTCGGTTCACCAGGTGATGAGCGAAAACAAGGAGAAGATCAACAACCAGATCGAAACCCTGAACTACAAGCGCAAGCGCATGGTGGAGGCGAACATGGCACTCGACGGCGCGCAGGCCGAAGCCTTCTGGCCGATCTACACCCGCTACCGCAACGAAACGGATGGCCTGAACCGCGACACGTTCCAGTTGCTGCTCGAGTATGCGCGGGCCTACGGCTCCGGCGCGGTCACCGATGAGGATGCGTCGAAGATGATCAAGGTCTACAAGACCCTGCACGTCAAACGGCAGATGCTCCTGAACCGCTACATCGATGAGGTGGCCGAGAAGATGTCCCCGGTGACCGCCATGCGCTTCCTGCAGATCGAAGAGCAGCTGGATGCGGCGGACATGCTGGAAACCGGGCAACGCATCCCGTTGGTGGGCAAGGCCCAGATGTGACGGCCGATGCCTGAGGCCACGGGCCGGCGGTTCAGCCTGGCCCGTGGTCTGCTTTTCCTCGATACACCTCCTCGATTTCCCCCCTCGATGCTCGCCCACGGTTTGTTGCCGTGGGCGGACCGCCTTCTGCCGATCGGCTAAAGTCCTCAAGGCTTTTCAACGTTCTTGCTGAAACAGAAACCCTCGGTGCGGGCGCGCCGATCGGGGTCGTTGCGCATGGCCGTTTGTTCGATGTGCGGATTGCACCAAAGCAGTCGGTTCGTGGTGCATTTTGTACCTTGTTGCGTGGCGATGGCGCGACTTACCATGATCGCATGATCAAATCACATGATCAGGTCTCTATAACACAACAACAGGAGGCGACATGTCTTCTCACGCAGTTCTTCCCACCGAGCCGCTGGATGTCCTGATCATGGGCGCTGGCGTGTCCGGCATCGGCGCCGCCGCCTATCTGCGACGCAACCAGCCGGGCAAGGCCTTTGCCATTCTTGAGTCTCGTGAGCGAACGGGAGGAACGTGGGATCTGTTTCGCTATCCAGGCATCCGTTCCGACTCGGACCTGTTCACCTTCGGTTTCGATTTCAAGCCCTGGACCAAAGACAAGTCCCTGGCCGACGCCAAGGACATCCTCGAGTACCTGAGCGAGACGGTCGACGAGTACGGGCTGGAGCCCTTCATCCAGTACAAGCAAAAGGTCGTGTCGGCCAACTGGCAGAGCGAGAAAGGCCTGTGGGCCGTTCTGGTCGAGGACGGTCACCTGGGCGTGACCCGCACGGTTGAGTGTCGCTGGCTGTTCGGTGCCGGCGGCTATTACCGCTACGACCAAGGCTTCAGCCCGCGCTTCGAGGGCGCGGAGCAGTTCAAGGGCCAGATCGTTCACCCGCAGCACTGGCCGGAAGACCTGGACTACACCGGCAAGCACGTCGTCGTGATCGGCAGCGGCGCCACGGCGGTGACGTTGATTCCGGCCATGGCGGACAAGGTGGCCAGCATCACCATGCTGCAGCGCACGCCGTCCTACATCATCAATCAGCCGGCCAAGGACGCCGTGGCTGCGTTCCTGCGCAAGGTGCTGCCGGCGCAGACCGCCTATTCGTTGACCCGCTGGAAGAACGCCAAGATCACATTGGGCTTCTGGGGTTTCTGCCAGCGTTTCCCGAAGCTCGCCCGCAAGCTGCTCCTGTGGCTGACCCGTCAGGAACTGCCGAAAGACTATCCGGTGGATGTGCACTTCAACCCGCCGTACGACCCTTGGGACCAGCGGCTGTGCTCGGTGCCTGAAGGGGATCTGTTCAAGGCCATCAGCGCGGGCAAGGCATCTGTCGAGACCGACCACATCCAGCGGTTCACCGAGTCGGGCGTGCTGCTCAAGTCCGGAAAGGAACTGAAGGCCGACATCATCGTCACGGCCACCGGGCTGAACGTGCAGCTGTTCGGCGGCATCACCCTGCACAAGGACGGCCAGCCGGTGACCCTGAGCCAGACGCTGGCCTACAAGGGCATGATGCTGTCCGGCGTTCCGAACTTCGCCTTCGCGGTGGGCTACACCAACTCGTCCTGGACGTTGAAGGTGTGCCTGTTGTGCGACCACTTCTGCCGTCTGCTGGGTTTCATGGACGAGCAGGGCCACACCGTCTGCGAGCCCCAGGCGCCCGAAGGGATCGAGACCCGTCCGCTGCTGGACTTCGGTGCCGGCTACGTGCAGCGCGCCCTGGACGGCATGCCGCGCCAAGGCCCGTGCGAGCCGTGGGTGATGTCGATGGACTACTTCCGCGACGTCAAGCTGCTGCGTCGCGGGACGGTGGCCGAAGACTGCCTCAAGTTCACCTCGGCACCCGCTGTCCGCCGGCAGGCAAGCGTCGGCCTGGCGCCTGTGAGTGAAGGTCGATGAGCAAAGACAACTTCTGTGAATTGCCGGGCAAGGGACGTCTCTGTTACCGCAGCTATGGGGCTGAAGACGATCCTGCCGTGATCCTGGTGGTGGGCCTGGGGCTGCAGCTGACCTACTGGCCGCCGGCGATCATCGCCGGCCTGGTCGGCCAGGGCCTGCGCGTCATCACCCTGGACAACCGTGATTCGGGCCGGTCCTTCTTCAGCGATGCGACGCCGCCGACGGTCTTGCAGCAGTTTTTCCGCAAGGCCACTGACGGTTACGACCTGGGCCACATGGCCGACGACGTGATCGGTCTGATGGACAGCCTGCAACTGGATGCGGCGCACGTGGTGGGGATGTCCATGGGCGGCATGATCGCCCAGACGCTGGCGGCGCGTTACCCGCAGCGGGTCATCACCCTGACCTCGATTTTTTCCACCACCGGATCGCTCCGCGTGGGGCAGCCGGCCTTCAAGGCGCTGTTGAAGCTGCTGCGTCGCCCGCCCAGGAACCAGAAGGAAAGCGTGCGGGATTACGTGGACATCATGCGCGTCATCGGCTCCACGCTGGAGTGGAACGAAGAAAGCCTGCGCTGTTACGCCGCGCAAGCCTGGGGTCGGGGAGGGGATGAGCTGAGCAATCTGGGAACCGCCAGGCAGATCGGCGCCATCATCAACTCGGGTGACCGCACCCAGGAACTGCGGCAAATACGATGCAGCACGCTGGTCATTCACGGGGATAAGGACCTGATGGTCGCCACCAGCGGAGGGCTTGCCACCGCTGATGCGATTCCCGGATCGAAGTTGGTTCTTTTGCCGGGCATGGGACACGACTTTCCCGACTCACTGAACGACACGCTACTTTCGCTATTGGCAGGGCATATGCTGTAAGCAGCATTTGTCTCATTTAGGGGAGTGCAGTTTTGCTCCCCTCTTTTTACATGCTTAGGTTTGCACTTTTTATTTCTGCGTCGCCTGTGTCATTTCAAATGACGCGTTCGAGTGGCTATTGTTTAAGCGCACTCGTTTTATAACTTCATCGCCGACTTAAAGTTGTCTGTTCTCTTCTGCGCTGACGTTATGTCTTTTCCTCGAAAACGCTGTTGAGCGGGCAGGGGCCAGACACAATCCCAAACTTAAAAAGTTCTGAACGTCAGGATCCTGCACCGGATTTTCATGACGCTCAAGCTCCCTCGGGAACCTTTTCGAAAGTCGCCACCAGCAGCTTCAATGCCTGACAGGCCGCGTCGGTGTCCGTCTTCAGACGCTCCGCGTCGCTGTGGGCGGACCAAGCGACCAACAGCCCGTCGAGCAGATTGATCAGCAAACGGCTGACGGTGACCAATGCGGTTTTGTCCAGCCCGGCGTCCACGACCTTTTCGATCGCCTGCTCTGTCGCCCGGCCGGCATCGGCATAGATCTGGGTCGCCATGGCTGGATTGTTGCGCAACGACCAGGTGAACAGCTCGGACTGCGCAATGGCCAGATCAGGGTGGGTCATGAACCAGTCGACCGCCTGACGCAGCATTTCTCCCACGGCCTCTGCGGCGGTGGCGCCCGTCGGAACCTGCTCCAAGGCCTGTTGCGGCGTGTTGATCAGCGACTCGTACACCGCATAGAACAGCTCATCCTTGGTGTGGAAGGTGTAGTGCAATGACGCCAATGGAGACTCGGCCTCTGCGGCGATCCGGCGAGTCGTCGCGTTGGCGGCGCCGTACTTCGCGATCACCTTCACGGTGGCGTCGATGAAATCTTGTCTGCGCACTTCCGCGCCCATTCTGGCCATAGGCTCAGCCTCCTTTTCGGTGTTTCCGTCAGTAACCCGGTTCAGTGTCTGCGGGGATGGATGCTAACGCATGGCTGCGTCTCAATCCATGCGTGCTTGGGCAGGGATCAATGATTTCCTTTCCTGCTTGTTGAGTGTTTCGTAAGTACCCGGCTTGAAGTGACACATCAAAGAAAAGCCCGGCAATAAGTGGGTAGGTTGGTATCGCTTATATCCAACTTCGAAGATCCAGGCATTCAACTTTCTCGGTTTTGCGCCTCCTCACAGAATGGCATGTGTATTGCTTTGATCAAACGACCTGATCAAGTGATCATGTCGTTTGATCTGGTTCTTCATCCTATATACCAGGCCTGTACCCCGATCCCTCTCTGACTTGAGATTCAATAGGCAGGAATTGACAAATGGAAACACGCAAACTCAAGACTTTAAGCAGCAGCGATTCAGTCGAGGCGGTGGTCGAAACCATTAAGCGTGATGGCGGCGTGATCATCTCCGATTTTGTTTCGGAACAAACGCTGCAGTCCCTCAAAGAAGAGCTCGACCGTTACCTGAACATCACGCCTTGCGGTGTCGATCCCTACTTTGCGGGCACCCAGACCCGGCGTGTCGCGCGCATCTTCGAACGCAGCGACACGGCCATCGAGGTCGCGCTGAACCCTCTGTTCATCGAGACGGCCAAAAAGATCCTGCAGACCCCGACCCACGTGTGGGTGGGCAGCGACCGCATCCCGATCGAACCCAACATCCAACTGAGCATGACCCAGGCGATCCAGATCGGACCGGGGCAAGGCTTGCAGCCTCTGCACCGCGACGACGCCACCTCGCTCTGGCGCCATCCGCAGTTCGGCCGTGAAGCCCGGTTGCAGATCATGGTGGCCATCACCGACTTCACCGAAGAAAACGGCGCAACGCGCGTCATTCCCGGCAGCCACACCTGGGACGACGAGCGCATGCCGACCCAGGAAGAAACCGTGGCGGCCGAGATGAAGGCCGGTTCTGCACTGTTGTGGATCGGCTCGGTGTACCACGGCGGCGGCGCCAACACCACGGTGCAGCCACGCACCGGCCTGACCATGGCCTATGACTTGGCCTTCTTGCGGCTGGAAGAAAACCATTTCCTGTCGATCCCGATCGAGCGCGTCCGGCAACTGCCCAGCGAGCTGCAACGCCTGCTGGGCTGGAGCGCCAGCAGCACGCTGCTCGGCTGGGTGGAGGTCGACGGCCAGATGCGGGATCCGCAAGAACTGCTGACCCTGGAGTCTTTCTCCGAGGTCGGGAAAGGCATCTAAGCCCCCCACAGAAAGCCCCATCCGGTTAAGCGGTCAGCGCGCTGACCGAACGGCGACGACACGCTCCCATTGGGCGGCGCGTGCCGTCGTGCCCGATGGGATGGATGCACAGAGGAGTGAAACAGATGAACGCTTCAAACAACGCGATCGGCAACAGCGCTGCCGGATCGCTGAAGTTTCGCAGTCTGGGCGGCTGGGTGGAGCGCCCGACCGACCTGCAACCGGAACTCATCGGCGACGAACAGGCCGATGTGATCGTGGTCGGCGGCGGTTTCGCCGGGATGTCGACGGCGCTCGAACTGAATGCGGCCGGCGCCAAGGTCATTGTCCTGGAGCAGGAGTTCGCCGGGTTCGGCGCCAGCGGGCGCAACGCCGGCTATCTGCTCGGCAGCATGGGCATCGAGTTCGATCTCTTCGTCAAACGCGTCGGACTGGAAAGGGCCCGGCAGTTCGTCCGGCTCTACGACGACGGGGTGATCTATGTGGAAAGGCGCTTGACGGAACTGGGCATCGACTGCGACTACAACCCCTCCGGCGTCATCCGCGCAGCGGTCCATCCTTCCCAGGAAAAACGCCTGCGCGCGAACATGAAGCTGGGGCACGAGTTGGGTTCGGTGACGCGCTTCATCGACCCGGCGGAAATGCGCGCCCGTGAAATCCCGCCGGCCTTCCTGTTCGGGAGCGGGCAATGCGGCGGCACCCTGAACCCCGGCAAGTACATCAGCGGCCTGCGCCGCGCGGCGCTCGCCGCCGGCGTGAAGCTTTACGAACGCACGCCGTTGCTGTCCTACAGCGAAGGGCCATTCATCACCTGCAAGACCCCATCGGGCAGCGCAACCGCACCGGTCATGGTGCTGACGACCAACGCCTACACACCCCAGTTGGGGCTGCTGCGCAACAAGGTGGCGCCGATCCGGGTGTCGGCGATCGAAACCCAGCGACTCTCGCCGGAGCAATTGGCGTCCCTGGGCTGGAAGAACCGGGAAGGGCTGATCACACCGCACTTCACCATGGAGAGCCACCGCCTGACCGCCCACGACACGATGGTGCTGACCACCAAGCAGTTGGGCTACGCCTACGGTTCGAAGACCCCCAATGTGCCGGACGACAGCGCTTATGCCGCCTTGGTGCGCGGCCTGCGCGAACGCTTTCCCACGTTGCAGGGCCTCGGCATCCAGCATTGCTGGAGCGGCTACATCAGCGCGGCCTACGACGCGCTGCCCGTCGTCGGCACCACCGGCGAGAAGCACAACATCTTCTATGCGGCGGGCTGCTCCGGCCACGGCCTGGCCTCGCAATCGGTGATGGGCTCGTACCTCGCCGCACGGATCAACGGCACGGATCCCTCCCATCTGACGGCGCTGGAGCACAAGACGCCTTCGATGCTGCCCGAGCCGTTCCAGTGGTGCGCGTTGAAGACGGCGTTTGCGGCGGCCAAGTGGATGGATGAACGAACCAACCGCAAAGTCCGCGAAGACAGCGCCCGCAAGCGCTGAAAACCCAGGCGCAGGTACGGCGCTACAACACTATAAGAGGCTGTCATTGTGGAACTGATCGATGCGTGCGCACTGGTCTCGTGCATTGTCCTGGTGATTTCCGGGCTGTGCTACGGGGTGGGATTCATCAGGAAAGGAAATTACCTGCTGGGGCTGGAGTTCTTGATCGTGGGCATCTCTGCCTCGAACTTCACGACCTACATCGCCACGGGTTGGAAAGGCAATTACGAGGTCGCGCTGTTTCTCGACGCCTTTTCGCGGGGCGTCGGCGTGCCGGTCATCGCCACGTTGGGATTGATGGCCGTCACCCATGGTTACAAGCCATCCCGGGCGAAAGACATCCTGCTGTTCGTCGGCGGATTTGCCGCCACCTTTTGCTACTACCTGTCCGACTTCACCAAACAGGCGCTTCCTTACTTCTATGTGGCGATGTGGTCTCTCTACACCGTGTACCTGTGCTACTTCACGTGGCGGCTGGTGCGCGCAGGCGCCGGTTTCCATGCGCTGGCGACCGCCCTGGGCGGGGTGGCGGGGCTGACCATCGCGCTCAGGTACGACTTCTTCCCCATCGCCGGGGATGGCAGCAAGTTGGTCTTCATGACCCTCGCGTTCCTGACCTGGTCCTATTCGATCGTGCAGTTGTATTACGCCTACGGCGCCTTGGCGCGAACCCGGAAAGTGGCTTCCCGCTCGCTGCTCGGTGCCAGGTAAGGCTCAAGTCTCGCAATGAGGCGGATGTGTAGGACAGCAATCAAGTTCAAACAATAACAAGGTTGATTCTGGAGGTTTGCCATGCGTCGTTTCGGATTCGCTTGCTTTGGCGTTGCCCTGACCCTGAGCACCATCTACGTACTGAAAACAGAGTTTGTGAGGCCGTCACCCATGCCGCCGACCAAACATCCGATCGTCAGCATGAGCGATCTCTTTAAACACATGTGAAACGAGTAGTACGCCAGCCCCGGATTCCTTTTACCGAAGCGCGCCGACGCAGAAGGTTCTACGCCGGTGCAAAAGGGATCGGGTCGCCCCGAGGCGGGGCAGCACACGGCGAAACACCGGGTGTGCACGGAGTGGGGCCTGAAATGGCGCCTGGGGCCCGAAGGGTCGAGTGAATCTTCGTAACAGGTGTTTCCATATTTTACAGAGCAGTGCGGGCAGTCAACGCACACGAATTCACAGCCAACCCATAACCCATTGATACGCCTGCGAAAAATCCAAATCTCCGGATTTTGGCATATGGCTTGCTTTTCTGATCTCCGGACTTGGTCAAATGATCATGTCAGGTGATCTACCCATGCGACATCCAGCTTTTCTTGCATTTGGCGGTCGAGCCGCCGGTTAAAGCCCCCTGAGGATCTTGCAATGAATGACGTAGTTGAACATCCAAAAGGCGCAGTCTTTCCCCGTCATGCCATCCGGCAACTGATCGTGGGGATCGCTGCAGCGACGGTGGTGTTTTCGGCCCAGGCCGAGAGCGTGGAGCCCGCCATGCTGGGGACGAAGCTGACCCCCTTGGGCGGCGAGGTCGCCGCCAGCAAAAGCGGAGACATTCCGGCCTGGACGCAGCCGGGTCCCCAGGGCGCGGGATGGAGTTACGGGCAAGTCCGTGGTGAGTTCTGGAAGTTCAAGGGCGACAAGCCCCTGTACAGCATCGACTCGAACAACGTCGCCCAATACGCCGCCAAGCTGTCCCCCGGCCAGCTTGAGCTGTTCAAGAAGATTCCCGGCTACCGCATGGACGTCTACCAGACCCGCCGCACCTGCGGCGCGCCGGACTTCGTGGCGGAGAACACCAAGCAGAACATCGGCTTCGCCAAGCTTGACGCGGCGGGGCTCGCCCTTGAGGAAGCCCATGTCCCCGGCATTCCGTTTCCTGCCCCCAAGAACGGCGCGGAGGTGATGTGGAACATGAAGATGCGTTACCGCGGCGTCGGCGTCGAAATCCCGCGCAGCGTTTCCGGAATCTCGCCACGCAAGGGCGGGGAGTGGTCGCGCCAATCGGTGGACACGTTCTTTTTCACGCCGTGGGGCAAGAAGGGCAGTGCGCTGTTCTCGTCGGTCGGCCGCCTGGAGAACGCGACCTTCTTCAACTACCTGGAGCCGGCGGCGCTGGCCGGCCAGGCCGCGGTGCAGACCGCCGTCGCCGGCGAACAGGCCACCACCTTCTACTACTTCCCCGGCCAACGCCGTGTGCGGCGCATGCCGTCGTACTCCTACGACGCGCCGCAGATCGGCCTCGACAACCAGTACACCGTCGATGAAGGGAACGTGTTCTTCGGCACCATGGACCGCTTCGACTGGAAACTGGTCGGCAAGCAGGAGCTCCTGGTGCCCTACAACATGTTCGGCGCCTACGACACCGCCGCGAAAGTGGAGGCCTTCGCCGGCAACGATTCGGTCGCGCCGCAGGCACGCCGCTATGAGCTGCACCGGGTGTGGGTCGTCGAGGCCAACGTGCGCCAGGGCATGCGCCACCAGGCGCCGAAGCGCCTGTTCTACATCGACGAGGACAGCTGGAACGCGGTGATGGCCGTCGACTACGACAAGCAAGGGCAGATCTGGAAAGTGCGCGAAGGACTGTCCACGCCCGTGTACGAAACCGGCACCTGCGATGTGGAAGCCCAGATCCAGTACAACCTGGTGGACGGCCGCTACCTCTTCGACATGACCACGGTCGGCGCGGGCAAGAGCGACATCCGCTGGCTCACCGAGGACAACGCCAGCCCGCGCCTGAAAAGGGACTTCTTCACCTCCGATAACCTGCGAGCCATCAGCGAACGCTAACGAACGTCGTCAGATCGAGAGCCAGCATGAAAAAAACAATTACGAAAGCTTCAGGCCTTGTCATCGCGTGCGCCACCCCATTTGCAATGGGCTTCACGTTTGAAACCGAAACGATCCGCGGCTCGTTCGACTCCACGATCACCGCAGGCATGGGCCTGCGCACGGAGTCCCGCGCCTGCAACCTGATCAACCAGGGCGTCACCGGGCACAATGCGCCCTCGGGCTGTCTGGCGCAGAGCTCGGGCGTCGCCGATCAGGGCGACCTGAACTACGACCGCGGCGACCTGTTCACCAACTACCTCAAAGGCACGCATGAGCTGCTGCTGAAGATGCCCGACGACGTCAGCTTCATGGCGCGGGGCAGCTGGATCCGCGACTTCGCCGCCACCGACACCACCGGCACCCAGTCCTTCAACACCCCCGCGAGCGTCGGCAGCGACGGCCTCAGCGACTCTGCCCATGACGACCTCGCGTTCAAGGCCCGACTGCTCGACCTGTGGGTGAGCAAGGGCTTTGACGTGGGCGAACAGCGCGTCCGGGCGCGCCTGGGCAACCAGGTGATCAACTGGGGCGAAAGCCTGTTCGTGGCCGGCGGCATCAACAACACCAACGCCTACGACTACCAGGCCCTGGCGCGCCCCGGCGTCCAGCTCAAGGAGGCCGTGCTGCCGGCGCCGATGCTCAGCGTCGCCTCCGGCCTGGGCTCGGGGCTCAACATCGAGACCTACTACCAGTTCGGCTGGAACAAGAGCGAATTGCCGCCGGTGGGCAGCTACTGGTCCACGAGCAATGGTCCGGGCAAGGGCATGGGCGATTACGGGTTCTCCGACAAGAAGGCCCGGGACAGCGGCCAGTGGGGCCTTTCGCTGCGCTGGCAGCCGGAGGACAGCGACATCAACTACGGCCTGTACGTGATGCGCTACCACGACAAGTTGCCGACCTTGAGCGTGGCGTTCGATCCGAACACCTTCGCCGTGGCACCCACCTGGGAGTACCAGGAAGACCGCATGATGTACGGCATCAGCGCGAACATGCCGATCGGCGACTGGGCGGTCGGCACGGAGCTGTCGTACCGGCCCAAGGATGCGGTGATGCTCAATCCGGTCGTCGACCTGTGCGCGAACAACGGCGGCAAATGCTGGAAGGACGAAAAGAAATTCCAGTGGCACCTGACCGGCCTGTACAGCTTCACGCCGTCCAACTCGCCGACGCTGCTGGACTTCACCGGGGCCAGCACCGGCACCTTGCTGTCGGAACTGGTGGTCATCAAGTACCCGCAGCTGCATGACGAGGTCAACGGCGAGCCGCTCGCGCCCGGCCTGAACACGTGGCAGCTGGATCCGGCGATCCCGCCCAAGGCCCACGGCAACAAGACGTCCTCGGGCATCAACCTGGACATGAGCCTGACCTACGACGGTACGTTGCTGCCGGGCTGGCAGGTCACGCCGGGGATCTTCTATTCGCGCTCGCTGGGGGGACGCACGCCGAACCTCACCGCCACCTTCACGGAAGACGCCAGCAGCATGAACCTGTACCTCAATTTCGTGCGCAACCCGGCCAGTTGGCAGGTGAACCTCAACTACGCGAAGTTCATGGGCGGCGACACGCCTTACGACCAGCTCTACCGTGACCGAGATTACGTCGGCATCGCGATTTCCCGCTCATTGTGAGGCCTGCCGTGAATGGTTCTGTGAAATTGACTGAAGCAAGGACGCGCGGCCTGCTGCCGCGCGTCGAGGGCGTCCTGTTCGGGCATCGTCGGCTGGTGCTGGCGAGCCTGGCCGTCTTCACCCTGATCATGGCGTGGTTCGCCGTGCAGCTGCGCATGGATGCCGGCTTCGAAAAGCAACTGCCCATCGGCCACGAGTACATCAAGACCTTCGAGGCCTACCGCAACGACCTGATGGGCGCGAACCGCCTGACCCTCGTGGTCAAGGCCCGCAACGGCGCGATCTGGAGCGCTCCGGGCCTCAAGCGGCTCTACGACGTCACCCAGGCGGTCACCTTCCTGCCCGGCGTGTCCCGCAGCAGCGTGCGTTCGCTGTGGACGCCCAATGCCTTCGTCAACGAGATCACCGAAGAGGGCTTCCGGGCCGACCCGTTGGTGCCGGGGACGGTGACGCCCGAACGCCTGGACGATGAAATCATCGCGACCATCGCCAACTCCAGCGCCCAGGGCGGTTTCATCGGCACCCTGGTCTCGCGCGATCAGAGCAGCGCGATGATCACCGCGGAGCTCAATGAGTTCGACGCCAACGGCGCCCACCTGGACTACGTCGCGTTCAACCACGCGCTGGAGAAGGAAGTCCGCCAGCGTTTCGAGGACGGCGATTTCGAGATCCAGATGATCGGCTTCGCCAAGCAGATCGGCGACATCGCCGACGGCGCGTCGGCCGTGCTGGAGTTCTGCCTGCTGGCGTTGCTGCTGACCGCGGCCGCGGTCTATTGGTACTGCCACTCGCTGCGCTTCACCTTGCTGGCCCTGGTGTGTTCCCTGGCGTCGCTGGTGTGGCAGTTCGGCAGCCTGCGCCTGTTGGGCTACGGCCTCGATCCGCTGGCCGTGCTGGTGCCGTTCCTGGTCTTCGCCATCGGGGTCTCCCATGGCGTGCAGCAGATCAACTTCATCGTGCGCGAGATCGCTGTCGGCAAGAGCGCCGAGCAGGCGGCGCGCTCAAGCTTCACCGGCCTGCTGGTGCCCGGCACTCTGGCGCTGGTGACGGCGTTGGTGTCCTTCGTGACGTTGCTGCTGATCCCCATTCCCATGGTGCGGGAGCTGGCGATCACCGCCTCGCTCGGCGTGGCCTACAAGATCGTCACCAACCTGGTGATGCTGCCGTTGGTGGCGTCCTTGCTCAAGGTGGACGACAAGTACGCCGCGGCGCAGGAAGTCTCCCGCCAGCGCCGCACCCGCTGGCTGCACGGCCTGAGCCGGCTCGCCGAACGGCGCAACGCGCAGTGGGTGCTGGGCGTGGCCTTGGCGGTCTTTCTGGTGGCGATCTGGCAAAGCCATGACCGGGTCGTCGGCACATTGCAGGCCGGCGCCCCGGAGCTGCGTGAAGACTCGCGCTTCAACCGCGACGCCGTGTCCATCGCCAGCAACTACGACATCGGCCTCGACTGGCTCAGCGTGGTGTTCGAGGCCAACCGCGACAGCGCCGGCGAAGACAGCCAGGCCGCCTGCGAGAACGTCGCGGTGGGGCAGTACCAGGACCGTTTCGTCTGGGCCATGCAGGGCGTGCCCGGCGTGTTGTCCGTCGCGTCGTTCTCCTCGACCATGCGCCAGTTCAACGAGGGCTACAACGAAGGCAACCCGAAAATGGGCACGGTGCCCATCGACCCGATGAACTACGCCGCACTGGCAACCGAAGTCGCGCGCACGCCTGGGCTGATGCGCTCCGATTGCAGCATGTCGGCGGTGCACCTGTACTTGGCCGATCACAAGGCCACCACGATCAACCGGGTGGTGGACGCGGCCAAGGCCTTTCGCAGCGAGAACCCGTCGCCCGACGTCACGGTGCGCCTCGCCTCAGGCAATGCCGGGGTGCTGGCCGCCATCAACGAAGAGGTGGAGAAGAGCGAAACCCCGATGCTGCTGTACGTCTACGCCGCCATCGCCTTGCTGGTGTTCGTGGTCTACCGCGACTGGCGGGCGGTGCTGGTCTGCTGCCTGCCGCTGACCATCGGCACCTTCATCGGCTACTGGTTCATGAAGGAACTGCAGATCGGCCTGACCATCGCCACCTTGCCGGTGATGGTGTTGGCGGTGGGCATCGGCGTCGATTACGCGTTCTACATCTACAACCGCCTGCAACTGCACCAGGCTTTTGGCCAACCCATCACCAAGGCCGTGGAGCATGCGTTGCTGGAAGTCGGCATGGCGACCATTTTCACCGCCATCACCCTGGCCATCGGCGTCGCCACCTGGGCGTTCTCCGACCTCAAGTTCCAGGCCGACATGGGCAAGCTGCTGGCGTTCATGTTCATCGTCAACATGGTCATGGCCATGACCGTGCTGCCGGCCTTTGCGGTCTGGCTGGAACGGGTTTTCCCGCGCAGGCGCCCCGTGCGCATGATCGGCGCGCTGATGCATTGAGGAGAGAGTCATGCGTAACGGTTTTTTGTCCATCGGCGTGTTGATCGCCGCGATGCTGCCGCCGTTGTCCTTGCAGGCTTCGCCGTTGCAGGTGGTGCCGGCGGTGCAGTCGGAACATGCCAGCCAAGCGACCATGCTCGATGCCGTGTGGGCGGGCGAGCGCGTGGTCGCGGTCGGTGACCACGGGATCGTGCTGCTGTCGGACGATCACGGTAAAAGCTTTCGCCAGGCCAGCTCGGTGCCGTTGTCCACGCCGCTGACGGGGGTGTCCTTCGTCGACGCCAAACGGGGCTGGGCGGTGGGCCATTGGGGGGCGATCCTGGTCACCGCGGACGGCGGCGACTCCTGGCAGGTCCAGCGCATGTCCAACGAAGAGGACCGGCCGCTGTTCGCTGTGCATTTCTTCAATGCCCAGCAGGGCGTCGCCGTGGGGCTGTGGTCATTGGTGCTGACCACCGAGGACGGCGGGCTGACGTGGACCGAGCAGACGTTGCAGGCGCCACCGGGTGCGAAGAAGGCGGACCTCAATTTGATGGGCCTGTTTACCGATGGCCAACACAAGCTCTATGCCACCGCCGAACACGGACAGGTCCTGCTTTCCGAGGATGAAGGCAAAAACTGGCGGTACATCAGCACCGGTTACGAAGGCACGCTGTGGTCCGGCGCCGTGTTGGCGGACGGCAGCCTGCTGCTGGGCGGTCAGCGCGGCACGCTGATGCACGGCACGGCCGAGGGCAAGGACTTTCGCCGAGTGCCGACCCAGAGCAAAGGCTCCGTCACGTCGGTGGCGGTGTCCGGCGACCGGGTGCTGGCGGTTGGGCTGGACGGGCTGATGATGAAGAGCAGCGACGGGGGAGAGCGCTTCGAGGAACGTCAGTCGGTCGATGGGCTTTCGCTGACGGCGGCGTTGCTCGATCCGCAAGGGGCGCCGGTGCTGTTTTCCCGTCGGGGCGTGTTGCCCATGTCGTCGACAGGGCAGTGAAAACGGTTCGGGGGGAAGCAGTGCTTCCCCCCGAACCCGTTGCATCGGTCAGAGCTTGAGATAGTCCGCCAGGTCCGCGTAGTCATGCTGCCACAGACCCGGACTGGCAACGGGGTACTGCGAACGGAAGCCGATGATCTTCTGCACGCGAGGGGAGAGGGTCCTGACCACCTCAAGAGGGACGATCAACGGATAGGCTTCCTCGGGCGTCAGGATCGAGGCCTGCAGCGGGATCGTCAGGCCACGACGGAACTGGTCGGCCGTGACGTTGGCGCCGCCGCCGTGAACCACTTTGCCTCCGAACAGCACGGCGTCACCGGCCTTCAGTTCGACGGGGATGGTCATCTCGGGCGATCCCACATCCTCGAAGTTGTCCCAATCCTGGCTGCCTGGAATCACCCGTGTGGCGCCGTTTTCTTCGGTGAAGTCGGTCAGGGCCAGCATCAGGTTGGTGATGGCTCGCGGTGCATGCTTGTCCATGGCCACGAACGGATGGTACTGGGCCGAGTCTCGATGCAGCATCTGCGCGGTGTTGCCCGGGCCGATCTCAATGAGTTGCGCGGTGGTCAGCCACCAGTCACCACATTCCGACTCGTAAAGTTCACGGCCGATTTCATGAAAGAGGTCGTCATCAAGGATCTCTTCACGGAATGTCTTGCTGTAGGTAATGAGGTTGGTGAGCCGCTTGGTTTGATAGCCATGAAAATCCTTGATCAACTGAAGTTCATGTTTCGAACCGGCATTCAACGCCGCAAGCGGTGCATCCAGTTCGTGGTTGATGCGCGCAACTTGCTCAGGCGTCATGAAGCCCCGGATGATGACCGCACCCGCGCGGTCGCTGAGCGAGACGATTTCCTGCGCTGAATGTGAGCGGGTGACGACAGGCAGGCTGGCGGTTGAATTTCGATCGCTGGACATTGAAGCGACTCCAAATAAGAGGAACGTTTTTCGCGCAGGCGGGCGCTCAGAGACGCATCAAACTGCGTCACTGGGCAGGCCGGCCGTTACGGAAGTGACTGCACTGAACTCAAGGCAAGTGTGGAGAAGCAGGGCGCTTCTTTAGGGTTATTTGGTTCAGGCAGTGGGTTCATGCTATTTTTGCCGGGGCCTTTCGACAAGATACAAAGTGCACCATTCCAATGGCTTTTTTGGGTTGATTTGAACATTACATGAACACCACCGCACAACCCTGGCCGCGCCCGTCGGAAGCCGTTCGCGAGCTCATGCGCAAAGGCGCGGAGAGGGCGCAAAGCCTGCCGCCGGAATGGATCGAGCGCCTGAACCAGTCACTGTTTTCCTCGCCCGAGGATGAGAAGCTGCTGGAGGATCCGGTGATCCTGGCGGCGTGCCGGCGGGCCAACCGCTCGGAGCTGCTGCATTGGGCGAACGCCAACATGCAGCGCCCTGGCGAACCGGTGGGGGTTTACGTGTCCGCCGACATGGTGGACACCGCCCGGGAGTTGGCGCGCAGAGGGCTGTCGGAAGTCCTGATGAACTCCGCCAGAACCACGCAAAGCGCGGCCTGGGAATTGTGGATGAAGATGGCCTTCGGCCTGACGCAGGATCCGGTGCTGCTTGAAGAGTTGCTGGAGGTCTCGTCCCGTTCCATCTCGGAGTTCATCGCCGGCAACATGCGGGTGATCACCCAGATCGTCCTGGAAGAAAAGAGCGCCTTGACCCACCACGACCACATCGACAAGCGCAGCTTGGTCACGCGGTTGCTCGATGGTCGGGACGTGGACACCGAACAGTTGAGCCAGCGGCTGGGCTATTCCCTCCAGCAGAAACACTACGCCTACGTCATCTGGAGCGAGATCCAGGATGCTGAGATCCGCCCGCTGGAGGAAATGGCCCGTGCCCTGGCGCGCCTGACCGGCACCGCGGCGCCTCTGATCGTGTTTGCCGGTCCCGCCACCGTTTGGCTCTGGGCCGGCGCGGCAAAACCTTTGGACCACAGCCTGCTGCAAGGCGTGGTTCAGCAGTTTCCGAAGATCCGCGCGGCCATCGGCTCTCCCGCAGCGGGGCTGAACGGCTTCCGTCGCTCGCACCTGGAGGCGCTGAACACGCAAAGCCTGGTGGGGCGACTGGCCGGCGCGCCGCCGGTCACCCGCATCGACCAGGTGCGGATGGTTTCCCTGATGACGCAGGATGCCCGGGCGTCCAAGCAGTTTGTGGTGAGCACCCTCGGCCGGCTGGCGACGGAGTCCACGGTGCTTCAGCACGCACTGCATGCGTTCCTGGCCAACGGCTGCAACATCACCCAGACCGCCGAGGCGCTGGGCACCCACCGCAATACATTGCTGCGCCGCCTGGAGCGGGCGCAGGATCTGTTGCCCATCGAGTTTGCCGACCACCGTATCCAGATTGCCGCAGCCCTTGAACTGTTGATCTGGAACACCCCGTTGAATGAAGACGACAGCCTTGCGTGAGCCGGCTCCGCTCATTGTTCATTTGGTTTCTATAGTGTTGATCATCCCTTTTTGCTGTTTTTGAGGAGCTGTCGATGCACCCCGTAACTCCGGCAGAAGAACGTCGTTTTGCATTCGAAGCCCGCCGTCTGACCATCGAAACGCTGGTCAAAATCTATCTTGAGCAAATTTCCGTCTCGCGGGGACTGGTGACGGTCTATCTGCGCCTGATGTTCACGCTGTCGCTCGGCGCGCTGGCGGGCGTGGTGACGCTGTACGGCGCGATACTGCGCTTCAGCGTGTCCGCCAGCCTCGACATGATCACCGCGCTGGAGGCGGGGTGCGCGGTACTGGCGCTAGGCTCGCTGGTCGCTTCCGCCATGCTCTCGGCCCGTGCCTTGCAGCAAGGCGCGTTCGACGCGGCGCCGTTCCTGCATGATCCGTTTCCGAACGCGGGGTCTGTGATCGACTCGATCTTCGAGTCGAAGGACCTCGACGAGCAGCAGATTCTTGAGCGGCTGTATTTTGCGGTCGGCAAGGTGGTCGAGCATCAGCCCAAGCTTCGGGTCAGCACGCGGGTGACGACGATGTTGCTGATCTTCGGGCTGCTGATGACCGGGGCTTCATTCTTGATCTGAGGTCTGGCCGATCTTCAGATCGGCTGGAAGCCTTATGCCTCTGAGCGCGAGCAGGGCAAGCTGATCTCAATCTCCATTCCGCCTTGCGCGCCTCGGCGTGCGGCGATCTCGCCGCCGTGGGCGGTGCAGATCGCCAACGCAATCGACAGCCCCAGCCCGCTCCCGCCCGCACCGCGGCTGCGCGACGGCTCCTGGCGCCAGAATCGCTGAAACACGCGCTGCAGCGCCGCTTCGGACAAACCGGGGCCGCGGTCGCTGAAGATCAGCGTGAAGCGCTCCGGATCCGGACGCCCCTGAATGTGCAGATCGCCCCCGGTGGCGGCGTAGCGCAGGTAGTTGTCCAGCAGGATGTTGAACAGCTGGCCGATGCGGTTGCGGTCTGCGCTGATCGGCAGCGGCGAAAGACCGCTGACCTTGACCTCCCGCCCGGCGTCGGCCAGTTGCGGCTTGAACCAGTTGATGCGCTCGTGCAGCAGCTCCTCGACGCTGAAGGTGGTCTTCGTCAGGGGCAATTGGCCCGCCTGGGCGAGGGACAGCAAAAGCAGGTCATCGACCAGCAGGTTCAGGTGCTCCAACTGATTGAGCACCAGACCGAGCTGCTCCTCATTGGCGGGGAACACGGTGTCGATCATCCCGCGAACCCGGCCCATGGCCGCGTTGAGGGGCGTGCGCAGTTCGTGGGCCAGCACGGCGCTGGACGCCTGCACCTCTTGTTCGTAGAGCCTGAGCCGACGGGTCATGCTGTTGAAGTCGCTGGTCAGGCGCTGCATCTCCAGCGGCATTCTTTCGCTGACGCGAAGGCTCACGTTGAGGTTGCCGCCCGCGACCTTCTGCGCCGCCGCGGCAATCCCGATGAACCGCCTCGACAGCGGGCGCACCAGCAGAAAACCGGTGGCGACGATCAGCGGAAGCGCGGCGGCGAGGAGCAGGGCGATGGTCCACCAGTCGGCGCCGGTGATGCCCGGGCGGATGTCATCGAAATGGTAGTAGCGGGTGATGTAGGCCCACAGTTCGGCCTCATGGCCGGCGGGTTGCTCCATGAGCGAGGCGAAGCGCTGTTGCGCGCTCAGAGGAATGTTGGCGTTGACCTCTTTCTGCCACCAGAGGTAGCGGACCCACATGATCATCGCCATCGAGACGACGGCGCTGCCGGCGATGATTCCCATGCGCCAACCGACCCATTTCCACAGCGTGACCGGTTTGTTCATCGCAGCGGCCTCAGTGGAATCGGTAGCCGATCGAGCGCACCGTCACCAGCACGCCGGTGATGCCCTGAAGCTCGAGTTTGCGTCGGATATTGTGGATATGCGTGTCGACCACCCGGATCAGCGCATCGCTGTCCGGCAGGCAGCGGGCCAGCAAATCCTCCCGGCTGAACGCCTTCTGCGGCGCGCCCAGCAGGATCGCCAGCAGATTGAACTCGGTCGGGGTGAGCTCGACCGGCAGGTCCGTGCCGTCCTCCTGGACCACGCCGACCGAGCGGCTGTCCATGTCCAGCCACAGCGATTCGAAACGCAGCCGGGACACGGCCTTGGCGCCGGCCTGGACCCGGCGCAGCACCGCATGCACCCGGGCGACGACTTCTTTCGGGTTGCACGGCTTGACCACGTAGTCGTCTGCGCCGTACCGCAGAGCGCCGAGCTTCTCCGGCTCATCGCCCATGGCGCTGACCATGATCACCGGCGTGTCGCCGCGTTTGCGCAGCGTCTTGAGCACTTCGGATCCGTTCATCACCGGCAGCATCATGTCGAGCAGCACCAGGTCGGGCTTGAGCCGCTGGTGCAGTTCGATGCCCATGAGTCCGTCCTTGGCGATCGCCACATCGAAGAAATCCCGTTTCAGGTAAGCCTCGAGAATGCTCGCGCTGTCGGCGTCATCCTCGACGATGAGGATCAGTTTGCTGGTCATAAAGGGCTCGAAGACAAGACTTGCCGAGGCCCGGGCAGGCGACGGCAAGGTTCGGGGGAGGCTGGCGTGCCGTCAAAACGCGTAGTTTACACCGAGATAACTCACGGCCGTGGTGTCCTTGGTGATGATCGGGCTGTGGCGGACCTGGTCGGTGTAGTGGGTCAGCTCGACGCCGGCGATGGTCGACCAGTGCTCATCGAACGCATGCATCCAGGACAGTTCGGACGAGTAGGCATAGATGCCCTTGTCGGCCTTGTAGCTGGCGAAACGCGACTTGGCGCTCTGCTGGTCGGTGACGCCGAAGTAGGTCTGGTTGAAGCGTGCGTTGCCGGCATGGGCATCGAAGCCCCAGGTGACCTTGTCGCGGTCGCCGTCGAACAGCTTGCCTTCGAAACCAAGGGCGTACTGATCGCCGCGCTTCTCCCCGCCGGTGCGCAGCTCGGCCTTGGCCCTCAGTGCAAGCCAAGAGGTGAGCTGCTGGGCGGCATGCAGGTTGAGCACGGTGGAGCTGCCGACTTCGCCCATGCCTTTGAGCTTGTCCGAACCGTAGCGGTACTTGCTGTCGCCGTCCGCGCGGCCGGTGTCCTGGCCGATCGAGGCACTGGCGCTGAAGCCTGAAGGCGATTGCCATTGCAGGCCCAGGCCTTCCTTGAGGTCAAAGAAAAACATCCCGCGTTCGACGCGAAGCATCGGCAGGGCCGTCGATGTGTAGTTCTCCGAGCCCAGGTAGCGAGGGCCGTAGGCGGCGCCGAGGCCAAGGGTGACATCGGTCTTGTCGCCCAAGATTCCAGTGTCGCCGGAACGCGGCTCATCGGCCTGCGCGCCGGTGGCGATCAGCGAGGCATTGAATGTCAAGGAGAGGATCAGACCTTTACGAAGTCCATTGATGACGCGCACGCGGGTATTCCTTATCAAGATCAAAAAGAGGAAGAGGGGCTTCGTCGGGGAACCGTCGATGAGGGTTTGCACGGTTCCGCAACGAGCAGACGGAGGGAGCTTACGGAGCCATTCACAAGGCCGGCTCAAGGGTTTTTCAAGATTTGATCAAGATGGGAAAAATGGCCGAGGTGCTCTGCGCTGCGGCACGCCCCGGGCATCAGTCGCGCCCCTGCTGGCGTTCCAACCGCCTGAGTAGATGATGCGCTCGTCCTCGATGAAGCTGATTTCCGGCACCATGTCCGCGTTCACCGAAACCGGGCCGCCCCAGCGGCAGTCGATTCGCGTGCCCTTGAGCTGCGGGTAGATCCACTTCAGATCAGAGCCAAAACCGATGCCTTCGCCTTGTGCTACCGGAAAAAAGCCTTCGAGAACACTTCCAGCGTTTGGGTCAAATGGGTGTCGTCTCGCAGTGTTGGCGTCTCCTGTGCAACGAACCAGTTGGCCTGACTGAATGACCTGAGCAAATCGATATAGCGGGTCACGGCGTCCAGCTCCAACGGGTAGTTGCTCAGCAGTTCGTCTTCCCTGAACGCTCTTGCCAGCAGCGGTTCCCGTTTGTGTGGCAGGTTCAATTCGGTCATGACCTTCGACGCGATATCGGCGTAACCAAATCCGCTTGGGTGCATGCCATCCACACTGAGATAGCCTCCAGCCTTTAGCCGAGTCAGGCGTGCTGCGGAAAAATCCAGTTTGCCATCCAGGTATCGGTTGTCGATCAACTGCTCCGAAGTCGCCCGCAGGCGCAGTGCCGGATCCAGGCGATTCTTGTAGTCGATCGCCTCCAGCTGTTGGTAGCTGTCGACAAAGTGCAGCCTATCCTGCGTCTGTGTTGATCGCGACGCATCGAGAAAGATGTCCTGGATCCGCTGATTCACCTCCACGATCGTATGGTCGACGCTGGCGACCAATGTGCCCGCCAGGCTGGGCACTTGGGGCATCAGGCGTACCAGATAGGATTCGGCGTAACCGTTCTCGCGATCGTTGGTCCTCGGCATCAGCGAAGCAACGCCGCCGACCTTCGGCAGCAGGACAATCACGACATGGCGGACAGCGTCGGGCAACCGCGCAATGCGCTGCGCCACCACAGCCCATTGCTCGAAGTAGTCCCGTCCTTGCGGGTCGACTCCTCGAGTAATTCCCAGTCCGTGTTTCCCCTGGAATCCGAACTCGAACAGTCCGTGGTTGTGTCCTGACTGGATCAGCAGTATCTCTGGTTGCCGGGCTTCGACCCAGTCCAACTGGGAAAAGTCGTCGAAGTCGGGATTGCCCTGCGGATTCAGCACGTACTTACCGTTAATCGCAATGTGCAGATTCGGAATGCTGTCGAGGTGTTCCAGTATGTTGCCTTGGGTGTGATCGCGGATGTCGCTTTCGTAGTGCTTGGCCGAGCGACTGTACAAGTCGTGCACTTCACTGCCGGCGATGGCCACGTTGTCGAAGGATTGATTCTTTGAGCCTGGCGCTTGCGTGCGCCACTGCTTCAGGTTGTTGGTCAGCCGTAGAGGCAGGCCCGCTGCCAGTGCCAGTGTCTTGGGAGAGAACAGCACGGGATCCAGGCGCCTGAGTTCCTCTTCAAGGTCAAAAAGCACCGGACGCGGATGATCGGGCGATACGAAACTCCAGCCTTGTTCGGCGGCAATTCTGGCTGGCCAGGATTGCGCACAGAACTGGGCCTTCACCGTCAGGCTTCTGCAGCCCTGCGGCAGGGAGTCGCCGATTGCCATCAGTTTCGGATTGAGTCTGAAAATCGTCATGGCGCCGGGCCTCTAACGGGGAGAAGTGAGGGGACCCGTTGCCGGATCCCCGTCGCAAACAGCGTCAAGCCAGACTTCAGTCCGGCTCAGAGCTTACCCTTGAGCTCGGGTTTCATGACATCCGTCGTAGTTCTGAAGATGCTGAACTCAATGGGCTTGCCGCTGGTGACCGTGATGCTCATGACGTTCGAATGGCCACCGTAGTAGGTGTTTTTCCTGATCGTGGACTGGTATTGCAGACCACTTCCGGTTTGTGTGTTCGGGCTGTCGTAGTAGAACTCCAGAGGCAGGCTAGGGGTAAATTGGTTGATCGGGCTGGACATCAGTTCATGGATGACGGTTTTGTTGCCGGCACTGTCAGAGATGTTCATCTCGGCACAGTACGAGGTGTGCATGTCTCCGGTCAGGAACACAACATCACTGATGCCGTTCTTCAGGATATGCTCGAGGATTTTTTCTCGTTGAACCGTGAAGGCTGGATCACACCATTTGTCCCGCTCCGGATTTTTCACGGCCCCCACGAATGGCACGCTGGTCACGATGAACTTGGTGTTGCTTTTGTACTGGGTCATCCAACTGAGCAAACTTTTGAGCTGCTTGTCGTCGATCATCTGGTTGAGGCTGGAAATGCGTGACGTCCGCGTATCCAGCACGAAGAACTGAACGCTGCCATAGCTGAATGTGTAGTAATACTGGTCGGCTGTTCCCAGGGTTTTCGGATTGTGCGAATGCTGGAATTCCCAGTAGGCCTTGAGGGCGATGCGGGGCAGGGTACTGCCGAGTTCTCCGCTGCCGTGCTCGTAGTTATCAAAGATCTCGTGATCGTCCAGGATCATGTAATGCGGCAACTCTGTCAGCACTCTTTTGGCCGGGACGCAGTCATCCCAGGCGTCCAGATACTTGTCCCGGTAATGCTCCAGGCTCGCATCGGGCTTGAACGGTATATCGGCATAGATCTGGTCGCCGGCATGAATCATGAACCGTGCCTGGGTCTTTGCTGCGACCCGGGAAATGGTCATCCAGGACTGATCCGGTCGCTCCAGAATCCCGAGTGAGTGCAAGTTGCAGGAACCGAGCAGGAAGGTGAAAGGCTGCTGGTTCGTGGTTGGGAATGTCTTGAACCGACCCTCGGCATAGGCATCCCTGATACGTGCATCCGGCGGGTCATTTGCTGTCTTGCCAAAAGCCACCTTGACCTTGTAGTCCGTATCGGCGCTCAAGCCTACGAAGTCATGAACCGCGGTGTAGAACTCCGCTTCCGCTGTAGGGACCGAAAGTTGCGACAAGATCTTGTTGTTGGCAGGGTTGACCAACTGAAGGAAAGCGATCGGCCAGCGGTTTGATGCTCTGACCCAGACCCTGGCAGTGGTATCGGTGGTGTGCCCCAGAATAAGCCTTGGCATTCGAATGCTCCTTTTTGCAGGCGTTTCCATAACGTTCTAAGCCATTGCGGCTTAGTCAAGTGGCGCTTAGGACACTACGAATCGAACGGCTTGTTCTGACGAGCAAATGGTTTCGTGACAGGAGTCATGAGCGCGTGAGTGGATTGTAGATTTGCGATTGAGGACTGCCAGGCACCCTGCAAAAAACATCTGCTCCAGCAATTGAGTCGTATTGGTTTTTCATTCTCGAAGCAAGGTACCGCAAGCTGGCATTTACTTCCGCCAGCCAGGCTTCGAAAGATGCTCGGCAAAGAAATCGGAAAGGGCCTGAACCTTTCTCGGCCGCGCACGCGCTGACGGAGTCACGAAGTACAGACCGCCTCGCGTCATGTGCCACTCAGGCAGGATGCGCTCCAGACGTCCATCGGCCAGGTATTCGGCGGCGATGAATTCCGGAAGCTCAGCGATGGCCACCCCGGCCAGCAAAGGCGCGACCAAGGCGTCAGCGTTGGTGACGCGCAGCGGGCCGCTGGGTGTTACATCCTGTTCGCTCCCGTCATCGTGGGTGAACCGCCATACCTGGCTGCGTGCCCGGTAGGCGTAGCTCATGCACGCATGGGCGGCCAAATCGCGCGGATGGGTCGGATGGCCCTGCCGGGCCAGATAGGACCGGGCTGCCACCAGGTGCTGGCTCACCGAACAGATCCGTCGAGCGACCAGCGACGAGTCGGGGAGGGCGGCGATCCGCAAGGCCGCATCGAAGCCATCGGCGACCAGGTCGACGGTCGAGTCCGACAGGTGCAGATCCAGCTCAAGCGCCGGGTAGCGCGCCAACAGCTCAGGGAGCAACGGTGTGACCCAGCGCAAGCCGAACGACATGGGCACCGCCAGCCGCACCAATCCCCGTGGCTGCACAGACAGCTCCTGGGCGTCGCTTTCCATCTCTTCGGCCTGGCGATACATCGCACTCGCTTGCTCGACCATGCGCCGGCCAAACTCCGTCATTGAGAGTTGGCGTGACGTGCGGTTGAACAAGCGACCGCCTAGCCGTTCCTCCAGGCGCGCGACCGCTCGCGACACCGTAGGCACCGACACGCCCATGGCCCTGGCGGCAGCCGCGTAAGAGCCTTCTTCGGCCACTTTGGCGAACATCGCCAGCCCTTCGAAATCCGGAATTCTTGGCATTTCAATTCTGCAATGATGACTTTCAAATGATTCTATTTTGAAAGCATCCCGAGGTCGATACGCTTCTCCCACACCGAATCACAACCCCCACGGGAGAAACATCATGAGCAAGAAACTCGAAGGCAAAATCGCACTGGTCACCGGCGGCACCACCGGCATCGGCCTGGCCACCGCCAAACGCTTCGCCGAGGAGGGCGCCCACGTCTACATCACCGGCCGCCGCCAAGCGGAACTGGACAAGGCCGTGGAACTGGTCGGCAACGCAACCGGCATCGCCGTCGACTCCACGCGGCTCGACCAGCTCGATGCGTTGTATGCCCGCATCAACCAGACCCACGGACGTCTCGACGTGCTGTTCGCCAACGCCGGCGGCGGCTCGATGCTGCCACTGGGCGAAATTACCGAAGCCCACTACGACGACACCTTCGACCGCAACGTAAAAGGCGTGCTGTTCACCGTTCAGAAGGCTTTGCCTCTGCTGGCACAGAACGCCTCCATCATCCTCACAGGCTCCACGGCCGGCAGCTCGGGCACTGCGGCGTTCAGCGTCTACTCAGCCTCTAAAGCCGCGGTACGGGCCTTCGCCCGCAGCTGGATCCTGGATCTGAAGGACCGTGCAGTCCGGGTCAACACCCTGAGCCCAGGTGCGACCCGTACGCCCGGCCTGGTCGACCTGGCTGGCCAAGATGCAGCGCAGCAGCAAGGGTTGCTCGACTACCTGGCTTCGCAAGTGCCGATGGGACGAGTGGGTGAGCCTGTCGAGATCGCCAATGCGGCGGTGTTCCTTGCGAGTGATGATTCGAGCTTTGTGAATGGGGCTGAATTGTTTGTCGACGGGGGGCAGGCGCAGATCTGATCTTGACGATCTGCCTTTCAGCAGTACGGTCTCCAGCTCAACGCTTTAGGGCGTTGAGCTGTTTGACTTCTTGAGGCGCCAGCCCACCCGATTCCTTAAAGCTAAAGACTGACGCAGATCGGGACGTTACACAGGATCGACCATAGACAAATGCCCCTTGCAACAGCACAGGGGCATTGTCATCAGTCAGAACGTGTTCAGACGGTCAGGCGAATTGCTGAGCCAAGCGCGGGAACAGCGTCAGTGCGTTGCCATGGTTGATGAGCGCATGTTCGGCAGGCGGCAGGATGTCGTAAGCATCCAGTTTTGCGGTGAACGACGCCCCTACCGATGCTGGCGCATAGGGATAATCGCTGCCGTAAAGGATGCGGCCGACGCCGGCGAACGCCGTCAAGCTCGGCAGGGCGGCAGGGCCTGCCGACAACGCCGTGTCGAAATAGAAGCGCTGGAACAGTTGCAGCAGTTCTTCGGTCGATGGCACGTCGCTGCGTACACCTGGCGCCAGCTCGGCGAAGCGATGCGCGGCATAGGGCAGGAAGCCGCCGGCGTGGGACAGGATCACGTTGACGCGCGGGTAGCGGCTCATCACCCCATTGAGCACCATGTGCACGGCGGTGCGGGTGGTGTCGAAGGGGTAGTCGACCAGTGGGCCCGGCATCCCCGGCAGGGTCTCGATGGCTGGCTTGCCTGGGTGGATGAACACCGTGGCCTGATGGCGGTCAAGGGCAGCCCAAACCTGCTCGAACTCAGGATCACCCAGATACTGGCCGCCGTAATTGCTCAGTAGGACTACGCCGTCGGCTTTGAGCACAGTGAAAGCGTGGTCGATTTCCAGCAACGAGCCCTCGATGTCAGGCATCGGCAATGTAGCGAAGTTACCGAAGCGGGTCGGGTGTTGCGCCACCAGACCCGCGGTGTATTCGTTCACCTTGCGAGCCATCTCACGTTTGGCCTGGGCGCTCCAGCCTTGCACGCTTGGCGCAGTAAGCGACAGCACGCCGGTGGCGATACCTTGGGTGTCCATGAAGTCGATAGCGCTTTGGGGGCTCCACTGCGGGCTGCCCCAGCCTGATGGATCACCACCGTGTGCCGGCAGCGCCTCGGCCCAGAATGGCGGGATAACATGCTGATGAACGTCAATGCGGTTTGTCGGGGACATGGTCTTGCTCCTTTGCTCAGGTGGGGGAGTAACGTCTGGGCGCAGAGTAGGTCGGCTTGAATTATCACTCCAATAGTTTAAAAATTATTATTAATCATAATTGATGATGAGTGTGAGCTATGGAGCTGCGTCATTTGCGCTATTTCATTGCCTTGGCCGAAGAAGAGCATTTTGGCCGTGCCGCTGAGCGACTACACATCGTGCAACCAGCGCTCAGCGCGCAGATTCGGGCGCTGGAGGAGGAGTTGGGTGTCACGCTGTTCGAGCGCAGTACACGTAAGGTCAGCTTGTCGGACGCCGGTCGAATCCTGTTGGTGGAAGCCCGGCGTACAGTCGAGCAGGCGGAGCACACCCAACGCGTGATGCAACGGGCCGTGCGCGGTGAAAGCGGGTTGGTGCGTATCGGCTTTGTGGGGAACGCGGTCGCCGCCGGGCGTCTATCCGAGGATCTGCTGGCCTTTCATGCGGCCTGCCCTGAAGTTGCAGTGGAACTTCATGAG
Organism: Pseudomonas sp. NPDC089534; assembly: GCF_044749305.1. Classification (NCBI taxonomy): domain Bacteria; kingdom Pseudomonadati; phylum Pseudomonadota; class Gammaproteobacteria; order Pseudomonadales; family Pseudomonadaceae; genus Pseudomonas; species Pseudomonas sp. NPDC089534. The sequence goes on from NZ_JBIVHR010000001.1 coordinate 68,064, forward strand.
ATGGCGCCAGCCGCGCAATTCGAGGCGTTGCTGGGTGGGCGGCTGGACGTGGGCTATTGCGCGTTGTTGGGGGCGGACCTGCCTCCCGGTTTGAGCCTGAGGTCATTGGGTACTTGGTCCTGGATGGTGGCCATGAGCAGCCAACATCCCTTTGCCGCCAGGCGCACGTTACGGCCCGCCGAGTTACGCGATGAGCCTTTTGTCACCTATGCCGCGGACAAGGATGACGAGGGACAGAGGGTGATGCTGCGTCAGTTGTTGGAGGCCGAGCCGCATATTGCCCATAAAGTGGGCAGCACCTTGTCGGTCCTGGCATTGGCCGGTGCCGGTTTGGGGCTGGCCTTGGTGCCAGCACCATTGCGTCATGTGGCAGCGCCAAATGTCATCTACCGGAAGCTTGCGGGCAGTGTCCCGATCTCGGAACTCGTGGCCGTCACTCGCCAGGGCACGGCGTGGGGCGCTACGCAACGCTACCTGGAGCTGCTCAGCAGCCGTGAGCTAGGCTGAGGCCGGTAGTCGATCGTCTCGATGTCCATCTACAAGGAGGTGAGCGCCACGGCGGGCAGCGAGGCCAGTCCTATGGGCTCGCTGCTGCGGTTGACCGTGGTCAAGGCCTTTTGAAGGTTCAGGGGGGCGAAGCCCTCCGGTCAGGCTTCGAATTGCTTGTCCAGGGCGACCTTGAACCGGGCCAAGGCTGCGCGGAACTCCGCCAGCCTTGGCTTGAAGCGCGCGGTGGGGGCAACCACCGACACGGCGTGCGGCCCCATGAACGTGGGGATCAACAGGCTCACCGCGCTCACGCCCGGGGTGTGCTCCTCGATGTCCACGGCCAGCCCGTCGCGGCGGATGTCCGCCATCTGCGACAGCAGGGCGGGCAGGTCGAGGGTGTTGGGCGTGAGCTTTTCCGGGGAGGCCGGTAGCCATTCGCGGATGGCGTCGTCGCTCAGGGTGGACAGCAGCACCTTGCCATCGGCGGTGGCGTGCATGGGCAGCGAGCGGCCGAGCGGGATCACCACGCGCAGTTCCTGCTCGCTGATCGCCCGGATGATGACGTTGGTCTGCTTGCCGCGGATGCACGACAGCACCACAGTTTCGCCCAGCGTCTCGCCGAGTTGCTCCAGCGACTCCCGGGCCACGGAAATGATGTCGCCATGGGCGTGGTGGATCAGTTGGCCCAGCGCCGGGCCCAGGCGATAGCCACTGCCCGGCAGGCCTTCGACCAGGCCCTCGGCCTCCAGCGCGCCGATGATGCGTTGCACGGTGGAGCGGGGCAGGCCGGTGGCTTGCGCGATGGCGGCCAGGCTCAAGCCCTGGGGCTGGGCACCCAAGGCCCGCATGATGGCGCTGGAGCGCGCGATGACTTGAATGCCGCCGCTGCGCTGTTCGTCTGCGTTGTCTTTGTCGCTGCTCATCACTTTCCTCGAAAACGGCTTTGCCGCCTGCACCTTGACGGCCGGGCGAGTGTACAGGTTCGTCCTGCGCTCGGCAGCGACGGATTTCTTTTATCGCATTGCTTGTATCATAATGCGGTACACGGTACCGTAATGCGGTACATTAAGAATCGCTCAATGTCCGAGACACCGCCAGTCCCCTGTGCGGCATCCGGGCCGGCGTCTTGTCCAAGGAGAAATGATGATCAGCAGAACCTCGCGGGGCCTCGGTGCCCTGCTGTCGATGACCCTCGCGCTGTCCGCGTGCGAAAAGACCGAGCCCAAGGCGGCTCCGGCCTCAGCCCCTGAAGTGGGGGTCGTTGAACTGAAGGAGCAGGACCTGTTGCTCAGCAGTGACCTGCCTGGCCGCACCACCGCCTACCGGGTGGCCGAGGTGCGGCCGCAGGTGAGCGGGATCGTGCAGAAGCGCCTGTTCAGCGAAGGCACCGTGGTGCGCAAAGGTCAGCAGCTGTACCAGATCGATCCGGCGCTCTATCAGGCCGCGGTGGACAAGGCTGAGGCCAACCGCGACACCGCGCGCAACCTGGCCCAGCGCTACCAGCGCTTGCTGGACACCAAGGCCATCAGCCGCCAGCAGTTCGACGACGCCCAGGCCAGCTGGAAACAGGCCGAGGCCGAACTGAAGACCGCACGCATCAACCTTGAATACACTCGTGTGCTGTCCCCGATCGACGGCCGGATCAGCCGCTCGAACGTCACCGAAGGCGCGCTGGTCAGCGCCGGACAAAGTCAGGAACTGGCCTCGATCAACCAGCTGGATCCGATCTACGTGGACGTCACCCAGGCCTCCACCGAAATGCTCCGGCTGCGCCGCGAATTGGATGCCGGGCACCTGGCGATGGTCGGGCCCGGCCAGGTGAAGGTCGACCTGACCCTCGAAGACGGCACGCCTTACGCGCAGCCGGGCGCGTTGAAGTTCTCCGAAGTGACGGTCGACCCGACCACCGGAGCGGTCACGCTGCGTGCGCAATTCCCCAACCCGAACGGCATCCTCATGCCGGGCATGTTCGTCCACGGCACCTTGGTCGAAGGCGTGCGCCGCAAGGCCTTGCTGGTGCCGCAGCAAGGCGTGACCCGCGATCTCAAGGGCGAGGCGACCGCCTGGGTGCTGGGCGAGGGCGACAAGGCGGAACTGCGCCACATCCGCACCTCGCGCACCGTGGGCAACCAGTGGCTGGTGGAGTCCGGCCTGAGCGCCGGCGAACGGGTGGTCACCGAGGGTGTGCAGCGGGTGCGCCCGGGCATCGCGCTCAAGCCGGTGGCCGCCGGCAACGTCGCACCGCTGCAATCCATCGTCAGCTCGAAGTAACCAGGGCTGCTCCGGCAGCGCCGCCACTTTTCGGTAAATTCAAATGGCATCGTTCTTCATCAACAGGCCGATCTTCGCCTGGGTGATCGCTATCGTGATCATGCTCGCCGGGTGCTTCAGTATCATGAAGCTCCCGGTCAACCAATACCCCAACATCGCCGCGCCTGCGGTGAGCATCACCGTCACCTACCCGGGCGCCTCGGCGCAGACCGTACAAGACACGGTGGTGCAGGTCATCGAACAGCAACTGAACAACCTCGACGGCCTGCGCTACATCTCGTCGGAGGGCAACAGCGACGGCAGCATGACCATCATCGTCACCTTCGACCAGGGCACCGATCCCGACATCGCCCAGGTGCAGGTGCAAAACAAACTGCAACTGGCGACCCCGCTGCTGCCCGAGGAGGTTCAGCGCCAGGGCCTGCGTGTGGCCAAGTACCAGATCAACTTCATGCTCATCGTCGGCCTGTATTCCGAAGACGGCAGCATGGACGACTTCGACATCGGCAACTACATCGCCTCCAACCTCAAGGATCCCATCACCCGGGTCAAGGGCGTGGGCGACTTCCAGATGCTCGGCGCACAGTACGCCATGCGCATCTGGACCGATCCGAAGAAGCTGCTCAGCTATCAGCTGACGCCGCAGGACGTGATCGACGCCGTAAGGTCCGAGAACGTCCAGGTGTCCTCCGGTTCGCTGGGCGGCCTGCCGACCCACAAAGGCGTGCAGCTCAACGCCACCGTGCTGGGCATGTCGCGGATGCAGAGCGCCGATCAGTTCCTGGAGATCCTACTCAAGGTCAATCCGGACGGCTCCCAGGTGCGCCTGAAGGACGTCGCCACCGTCGGCCTGGGCGCCGAGGACTTCTCCATTTCCGGCACCTACAACGGCAAGCCGGCTGCGGCCATCGCCCTGCGCCTGGCCACGGGCGCCAACCTGCTGGATACCGTGCAGCGGGTGCGCGACACCGTCGGCGAGCTGGAGCCCTACCTGCCGGCAGGCCTGAAGGTGATCTACCCGTATGACACCTCGCCGGCGGTCGGCGCTTCGATCCACGAGGTGGTCAAGACCCTGTTCGAAGGCATCGTCCTGGTGTTCCTGGTGATGTACCTGTTCATGCAGAACCTGCGGGCGACGCTGATTCCCACCCTGGCGGTGCCGGTGGTGCTGCTGGGCACCTTCGGCGTGCTCGCGGCGTTCGGCTTCACCATCAACATCCTGACCATGTTCGGCATGGTCCTGGCCATCGGCCTGCTGGTGGACGACGCCATCGTGGTGGTGGAAAACGTCGAACGGGTCATGGTGGAGGAGGGGCTTTCGCCCAAGGACGCCACACGCAAATCCATGGGGCAGATCCAAGGCGCCCTGGTGGGCATCGCCATGGTGCTTTCGGCCGTGTTCGTGCCGATGGCGTTCTTCGGCGGCGCCACGGGCATCATCTACCGCCAGTTCTCGATCACCATTGTCGCGGCCATGGCGCTGTCGGTGCTGGTGGCGATGATCTTCACCCCGGCGTTGTGTGCGACGCTGCTCAAGCCGATCGACCATGACCATCATCAGAAAAAGGGCTTCTTCGGCTGGTTCAACCGCACCTTCGACCGCAACGCGGATCGCTACAAGGTCGGGGTAACGGGGATCGCCAAGCGCAAGGCCCTGTTCCTGGGCGTGTACGGCCTGATCGTAGTGGCGCTGTGCTGGTTGTTCCCCAAGATCCCCACGGCGTTCTTGCCGGGTGAGGATCAGGGCACGATGTTCGTCCAGGTGCAGATGCCGACCAACACCAGCGCCGCGCGCACCCAGGTGGTGCTCAACGAGATCCGCGATTACCTGCTGCACGACGAGGGTGGCTTGATTGAGTCGGCGTACACGGTCGACGGCTTCAACTTCGCCGGCCGCGGCCAGAGCTCGGGCATGCTGTTCGTGGGGCTCAAGCCTTGGGAAGCGCGCGGCGGCGAGCACGGCACCGATATATTCGCTCTGTCGCAGCGCATTCAGGCCCGCGCCTCGCAGATCAAGGACGGCACGGTCATTGCCTTCGTGCCTCCGGCGATCCTGGAGCTGGGCAACGCCATGGGCTTCGACTTCTATCTGCAGGATCGCGTCGGCCTGGGCCATGAGAAGCTGATCGAGGCCCGCAACCAGTTCCTGCGCCTGGCCGCGGCCGATCCGGTGCTGGCCAACGTGCGCCCCAACGGCATGAGCGACGAGCCTCAGTACCAGATCGTGATCGACAAGGAAAAGGCCCGTGCGCTGCAGGTGAGCATCAGCGACATCAACAGCACGATGAGCACTGCGTGGGGTTCGTCCTACGTCAATGACTTCATCGACCGCGGTCGGGTGAAAAAGGTGTACGTGCAGGGCGAAATCGCTTCGCGCATCTCGCCGGAAGACTTCGACAAGTGGTACGTGCGCAACGCCAACGGCGAGATGGTCAAGTTCTCGTCCTTCGCCCACGGTTACTGGACCTACGGGTCGCCGAAGCTCGAACGCTTCAACGGCGTGCCGGCGGTGGAGATCCAGGGCGAACCGGCGCCGGGCTACAGCTCGGGCGACGCTATGCAGTCCGTGGCGCGCATCGTTGCCCAACTGCCTGACGGGGTGGGCCTGCAATACACCGGCATGTCCTACGAGGAGCGCTTGTCCGGCTCCCAGGCGCCGGCGCTTTACGCGGTGTCCGTGCTGATTGTGTTTCTCTGCCTGGCGGCCCTCTATGAGAGCTGGTCGGTACCGTTGGCGGTGATCATGGTCGTGCCGCTGGGCGTCATCGGCGCGGTGCTCGCCACGTTGGGCCGAGGTTTGGCCAACGATGTGTTCTTCCAGGTCGGCCTGCTGACCACGGTGGGCCTGTCGGCGAAGAACGCCATCCTCATCGTCGAATTCGCCAAGGCGCTGCACGAGGAAGGTATGCCCTTGTTGCAGGCGGCGGCGGAGGCGGCGCGTCAGCGCCTGCGGCCGATCATCATGACTTCGTTGGCCTTCGTCCTCGGCGTGCTGCCCCTGGCGATATCCAGCGGTCCGGGGTCAGGCAGCCAGCACTCCATCGGCACCGGCGTGGTCGGCGGCATGCTGACGGCGACCTTCCTGGCGGTGTTCTTCGTGCCGCTGTTCTTTGTGGTCATCACCCGCCTGTTCAGCCGCAAGGCGCAGCAGGCCAACACCGAGGCACAAGGAGAGCACGCATGAGCCACGGCAAACTGAAAACGGCCCTGGCCTTGGCCGTGGGCCTGGTCGGCGGCTGCTCGCTGATCCCCGACTATGAACGGCCTTCGGCGCCGGTGGCTGAAGAATGGCATGCGCCGAGCGCCGAGAGCGGCGCCGTGCTGCCCTGGGCGACCTTCTTCAATGATCCGCAGCTCAAGGCCTTGATCGGCGAAGCGCTGGAGAACAACCGCGACCTGCGGGTGTCGCTGCTGAACATCGAGAAGGCGCGGGCGCAGTACCGCATCAGCCGCGCCGACCTGCTGCCTTCGGTCGACGCGACGGTGTCCGGCAACAGCCAGCGCACACCGGCGGACCTGTCCGCCGACGGCCGCACGGGCACCAGTCACCGCTATGACGCCGGCGTCGGCTTCGCTTCCTATGAGGTGGACTTCTTCGGCCGTGTGCGCAGCCTCAACGAGCAGGCGCTGGAGACCTACCTGCAGACCGTCGAGGCCCGGCGTAGTGCGCAGATCGCCTTGGTGGCGGAGGTCGCCAACGCCTATTACCAATTGCAGGCGGACCTGCAGTCGTTGGCGTTGAGCAAGCAGACCCTGGAAAGCCAGCGGCAGAGCTACCTCACCACCCGCAGCAGCTACCAGGAGGATGTGGCCACCGAGCTGGATCTGAGCCAGGCGGAGAGCACCGTGCGTTCGGCCCAGGCCAGCGAGGCCAAGTACCAGCGCCTGGTGGAACAGGACCGCAATGCGCTAGTGCTGCTGGCGGGCAAGCCGCTGGCGCCGGGGCAGATGGCCGGCTCCACGCCTGAGGCGATGGTGCTGGGCGCGTCACTGCCGGCAGGGCTACCCTCGCAGGTGCTGGCCCAGCGTCCCGACATCCTCGCCGCAGAGCATGCGCTCAAGGCCGCCAACGCCAACGTGGGCGCGGCCCGGGCGGCGTTCTTCCCGAGCATCAGCCTGACCGCCTCGGCGGGATCGGCCAGCCGCCAACTGGGCGACCTGTTCTCGGGGGGGCAAGGCGCCTGGAGTTTCGTGCCGTCGATCAACGTGCCGATCTTCAACTGGGGACGCAACCAGGCCAACCTCGACGTGGCCAAGGTGCAGACGTCCATCGAGGTGGCCAATTACCAGAAGGCGATCCAGGTCGCCTTCCAGGAGGTCGCCGATGGTTTGGTCGCCCGACGCGAATTGGACAATCAGGTCACCGCCCAGACCCTGCTGATGCAGGCCAATGCCCGCAGCTACACCTTGGCCCAGCAACGCTACGAGACGGGGGTGGACACCTACCTGAACAGCCTGGACGCCCAGCGCAACCTGTTCGCTTCGCAGCAGGAACTGGTGAGCACTCAACTGGCGCGCAGCCAGAACCTGATCGCGTTGTACAAGGCACTGGGCGGAGGCAGCCAGTGATGCCGCGGCCGTCCAAGGGAGCAGGGCGATGAGGCGCTGCAAGGCCGAAGTCGAGCGGACGCGCCAGCGCCTGCTCGATGCCGCGGAGCAGGTGTTCAGCGACCGCGGCTACGCGGTCGCCAGGCTGGAGGACATCGCCGATGTCGCCGGCCTGACCCGGGGTTCCATCTATTGGCACTACGACGGCAAGCCGGAACTGCTCGAAGCCGTGATCGATCGGGCCTGGTTCCCCTGGGATCAGTTACCGGCCGAGCAGACCGAGGCGCAGCCGTTGCCCGGTATCCCGCAGATGGCCAGCGTGCTCGGGCAGGGGATACAACAGACCCTGACCGAGCCGCACCTGCGCCGCAGCGCTTCGATCCTGTTGCAGGGGCATGAGCTCAGGCACGTCAGCGAGCGGGTGCAGGCACGCCTGCAAGGGATGCAGAAGCGCATCCGTCGCTACGTGGCCCTGGTGATAGAGCAGGCCGGCGCGGGACGCCTAGCGTTCGGCGAGCGCGACGCCCGGGCAAGGGCCGTCGGGGTCTTCATGTTCGGCGCGCTCAGCGAGGCCCTGTTGCTGGGGCTGCCGGGCGAGCAGTATCCGATCGGGCGGGAGGTCGAGCGTTTCATCCTGGCCTTGCTCTTGCCGGGCATGGAGGGCGGTTAGCATGGCCATGGATATGCTGCAGTGCATGCAGGCGTTCGTGCGCGTAGCGGAGAGCGGCAGCTTTTCCCGGGCGGCGCAGGGGCTTGAGATTTCCTCGCCGACCATTTCGCGGCAAGTCGCTGCGTTGGAGGAACAGCTGTGCGCCCGCCTGCTGCAGCGCACCACCCGGTCGCTTGCGCTCACCGAGGCCGGGCAGCGTTACTTGAAACGCTGCAAGGCTATCTTCGCCGAGATCGAAACTGCCGCGGCCGAGGCGTCCAGCGCCCAGTCCCGGCCCTCCGGGTGCCTGCGCCTGCATACGATCACCGAGTTCGGCCTGGAGTACCTCATGCCGCTGGTGGGCAGTTACATCGGGCAGCACCCGGAGGTCGCCATCGACCTGTCACTCACGGAAGAGACGCCAGCCTTGCTGGAGGAGGGGCTGGATGTGCTGGTGACGCTGTCGCTGGGCCTGCCGGATTCGGCATTCGTCGCCCAACGGCTGGGGCAGATCCACAGCGTGCTGTGTGCCGCCCCGGCCTATCTGGAGATGCACGGGGTGCCCGAAACGCCGTCGCAGCTGGACGGGCACCGCTGCATCATGCTGGCCGATCCGCTGTATCCGCAGGGCTGGTACTTCGGCGAAGAGGCGATCTTCAGGTTCCAGAACGTGCTGCGGGTCAACCAGCCGGAGGCGGCCTGCCAGGCCGCCGTCAACGGCATGGGCATCTGCCTGCTGCCAAGTTTCGTCGCGGCCAAGGCACTGAGCGAAGGGCGCTTGCTGCGCCTGATGCCGACCCACCAGTTGCACCCGCGCGAGGTCTACGCGCTGTATTCGTCGCGGCGTTTCCTCGACGCCAAGATCCGCACCTGGGTCGAGCATCTCAAGGCGCATCTGCCGAGGGCGTTCGAGCGTGACCGGCTTACGCTGGAGAACCCGCGCTACTGGGCGGCTCAGCGTGTGAGCGCCTCATGAGCCAGCACGTTGTGCGTGGTGGTCTAGCAGTGGTTGGCCAGCGGTGTGCAGGCCTTGTCGGCCTCTCGGGCCTTCGCCGTCGAGCATCGCAAGCAGGTGGAAGGTACCGGGGTCGTAGATGTAGCTGTGGTAGCAGTTGTCGGCGCTTTCGGCAGTCAGGTGTTCTGTGGCGGTGCTGCCGCCGGAGGTACCAATTAAGTTTCTCGGGTTTCGTGCAGGACCTAACGCCTCTTAGGCGAATATGGGGTGTGGTGGGTTCGGCATAGCTGCCTTTGCGTAGCTCTGAAGTCTAGACCGCTACTCTGGTGAATTAGTGCGGCGCAGTGGCACAATGCCATTCATGGTTTGCCAAACCATAGGTTTAGATTTGACTAAGGACTTCCCATGTACTCTCGCATCAAGCTACTTGGAGCCGTGCTCGGCTTCGCTATCCTAACTGGTTGTGCTTCCGTGCCGATGGAATCATCTAGTGCTGACGCAGCACTCAAGACGTTTTCTCCACCTCCCGCCGATCAAGCCGGGTTGTATATCTACCGTGATAGCTTTGCAGGGCAGGGCTTGAAGAAAACAGTCACAGTGGATGGCAAGGCTATCGGTGAGACTGCAAACCGAGTTTATTTCCATCGCTTGCTTACCCCAGGTTTGCACAAGCTGGGTACGGAGTCAGAGTTTAGTGACAACGTGATCGATTTGGTGGTGGTAGCTGGTAAAAACTACTACGTTCGTCAATCGATTAAGATTGGTGTTTTTGTAGGTGGTGCAAGTCTTGAGGTGGTTCCTGAGGCAGTTGGTCAGGCACACCTTCAGAAATGCACACTTGCAGTCTCGCAATGATTGCATGACGTAATCCTGCACTCTTGTTACTCAGGTGTGCAGGACATCTTGATCATCGATCATCGATCATTCATGTGCTGAGCTAGAATCTTTTCATCACCCACAAGGACGACTGGCCATGATAGACAATACAGAAGAACAGAGGGGCTATTTTGTTTGCACCCTGTTGTGCATTCTTAGCCTTTAGCATCACCAGCTTGGGCAGTTTCGTATGGGGCGGGAGGCCATTTTTCTGCTGGCAGTCATTAACTGCTCAGCCAACACTTCTGGATACTTGAATGCTCCGCCGGGTTTTATTTTGCTGGAGGCATTAGTTCCCAAGCGAACCGCCAAACCAGCACCGTCTGTAAGGTAGATGCCGATGAGCAGGTTGATCAGGAACTCGATGTCAATGCAGGATTGCTTTCCGGAAAGGTTGGCGACTGTGCAAAATCCAGGTCGATCCGGGATCGCATGTCTGTTTCCTGAGATTCCAGACAGAGCTTAATCATCCGAACTATTTAATTCATTTAGCATGAGTTCTTCACTTATTTTTACATCATTCAAATCATTTGGGTCTACCGAAGCCCATTCTTCGCCATCACTAATTTCAATTATTGTTAGTTGGATTTTCTTTCCTTGGAAAAAGTCAATTATTGCCCTTATATTTTCGTCATGTTTCATGTGGTCGCTCAGATAGAGTTGACAGGTGTAGAAAAAACCCTGCTCACCCATAGCTAACATGTTTGATGCGCTGCCTACAGCCCACCCAAGTGTTTTGTGCAAAAAAATGTTGCCTCTATATCCTTTACAGGATTGCTGCACGAAATGCTTATCTTAGGCATGTCAAAATTCCTCTGGAGCTAAGGGGTTAAGTGGCTTGCCCTTTGTGTCATTTTGAAGGTTGCCAGCATGCCAACGATAACGGTGTTCACTTTTTGTAGCTGGATAGGTATTTAGCCTGCCATCGGCTAGTTGTGGGTAGTCGAGAGTGTTATGCATTTCATGCCGCGATATTGGCTTGTCGTCAAGCTTAGGGGTGTTCATGGTGTCTTCTTTTTTTGGTCTCCGGTTATTAGCAGTAAGCAAATTACCCATACATGTATAGAAGATTGTCGAGCAGTTGAAGCTCTTCTGGCGTGTACTCAATTTTGTTGTAGCGGCGGATATCTTCCAGCACCCCTTTGATCGGGACTTGTCGCGAGGGATTCTGAACAATTTCGATTAGGTGGTCGAAGTCGAGAGATTTGTCCTTGAGATATTTCTCAATTAATTCTTTGAGCGCTGTACGGGCCTGCAGCTCGGTTAGCACAGCCATTTCTCCGGATAAAAGTGACATCCTGCACGCAGATGAAGTCGGATTGACTGGTTTCGGAGGCTCAGCAAATGCGCACCACGTGTACCTTGTTCACGGGAGGTGACGTGCCCATCAATGCGAAATAAGCTGATGGGCTCCGTCGTCAAAGATAAATTAAAGATTATCGATGTTGGCTGGGCCACCGTCGTCAATGAGTTTGTTCATGCGACGATTATAAAGCTCTATGTCTTGTGGGTTGTTGTCGGTTACGACAGTCTTTCTTAGGAATGCCATGACGAGCGAGATTTTCTGTTTTTCACTATCAGCGGCATTTCGCACAAGGTCGAATCCATGTTTCGACAAAAAAGGATGCTTATTTCGCAGGTAATAGTAGCATCCAATGTTCTCAAGCAGATCATTGGCGTCACTTTTGGTAAGTTCAACCGAGTTCAAGTAGGCGCTAAACGCCCCCTTCAATATCTCTGTCGAGTTATCCAGTGTTTTCAAGTAACCACATAGTCCCTGCCAATTTATAATATGCAGCTGGGTTCCCCAATCAGGATCTCTTGTGAAGTATTCGCCATTCCCTCTAAAATAATCGGGGAACTCATTTTTATTTAAGGCTATTTCAAAATTTGTTGTCATTGGAGCTGTTCCCAATCATCAAATTGGCTTAGAAGTTTCTTCATGTCGGCACCGTGATCGATTTTCTCGGAGCCGATGAGCGCTGCCTCTTTTGTGCCGCTCTTGGTCTCGCCACCAGGAACCCATTCTTTAGGGTAAGCACCGGCTTCGTTCCCGTTCGGTATTTCGTATTTGAATCGTGGGTCATCAGGTTTAATTTTTACTAGATAAATTTTAGCTGACGAAAGATCGTTCGAGCCCAGATTTAGCTCTCGGTTTAGAACCTCCCAGTCTCCACCACTTGCTTTGTATTTTGCAACTACACTGTCCATTTCGGACGGTAGGCCTACAAATTTTCTAGGGGGGAACGTCGGATAGGAGGATCGCTCAATCCACTGATCAATAACAACAAATGAGCCACCTTGTTGTCTAAAAGCCTCTTCGTGAAGGTCTACATACTGCTCCGGCAAGTACTCACGCGCACTCCCAGGCCGATTGCCTCGTTCTAAATTGATAATCTCATCATATTTAGATTGCGTCATCGGGATGCGATCAGGCTTGGTCGCATTTGCGGTATTGTTCGGGGGTTTACAATCTGCTCCAGGGCAGTTGTCCAATCCTAGTGGATCCACCCACCCCGTAGGGTTAGGCACGTACTGGTAGTTGTTCAACCCACCCGCCAGCTTGATCGGGTCCGGCGTCAAAAACCGTCCAGTCCCCGGATTGTAGTAGCGATGGCGGTTGTAGTGTAGGCCTGTCTCCGCGTCGAAGTACTGGCCCTGGAAGCGCAGCGGGTTGTCGATTTCGGCCACGTCGAGGGCGGCGAGGTTGCCGTAGGCGCGGTATTTGGCCGACCACATGATCTCGCCGCTGTAGTCGGTGAGTTCCTGCGGGGTGCCGAGGTGGTCGAGCTGGTAGTAGAACGGCGTGGCCCGGCGCGGGCCTTCGCCGTCGAGCATCGCGAGCGGGCGGAAGGTGCCCGGTTCGTAGATGTAGCTGCGGTAGCGGTTGTCGGCGCTTTCGGCGATCAGGCGTTCGCCTTGCCAGAGGAACTCGGTGGTGTGGCCGTCGACGGTCTTCTCGATGCGTCGGCCGAAGGCGTCGTATTTGTAGCTGGCGGTGCTGCCGCCGGGCAGGGTGACGCCGGCCAGGCGGTGCTGGGCGTCGTAGCGGTACTCGGTGACGAGCTTCTGGCCGGCGCCGCGGCGTTCGCGGATCAGGTTGCCGTGGGCGTCGTAGTCGTAGTGTCGGTCGCCCTGCATCAGCAGACGGTTGCCCTTGACGTTGGCCAGGCTGCCAACGGAGCAGTTCCTGCGGCTGTTAAGTGATAGAGAGCGGCGGGGCGCTTTGCCGTTGATCACGGCTCCCCAAAGGGCTGTCGAGCACCTTCGCCGGCAGTCCTCTTCTCGCCTGCTTCACATGACCGGCTACTACCACGAGTACGCTCACTCGATGGCGCAGCCAGGCAACGTTCATTGCGCCTTAGTGAGCATTCAGGATACCGACGGGCACTTGGTCTATGAGCGTGTTGAGCGCCTTGCATCAGAACGCTCTGGCCAGACGAGGCACGTTCGGTATGAGGGCGTGATCTACTACTTGGGTGACCGGCTGTATCTGATCGACTACGAGTCCGCGGGCTCGAGCGAGATCAACCAAACCATCCTGGCGCCCAGTTTCAAGCATCAGCATCCCCGGCTGAATGGCTTGAAGCTGGGTGTCACGGCCTGCGATCGCCGAACCCCTCTATGCGCCCGCGTGGTCTGGGACTCCCTTGGCCCGGACATCAACCGGACGGAAGCTTTTCGGCGCGTCAAAGAGTATTCGGCCGATGATCAGGACCTGGATGCTGACCTGAAAACGCGCCTATCCCAAGGGCATATGATGGGTGGCATGTATCGCATGTCCTGAACGACATTCAACCCACTCCAGCTCAGCGCAACCCAAGCCCCAAAAAAGAAAAAGCCACCTGCCCAAAGACAGGTGGCTCCAAGCTGTGCAGACAGCCCACGGATTAGTTGATCAGGCCCATCGCGCCAACAATTGCAACGACCGAAACGACCATCATCGTCGCGATCCGAACCGTCAATTTCTCAGCCAGATGGCTCACCTCCAGCCGAGTCCTATCGATATCCGCACGCAATCTCGAATTTTCGGCCATCAGGTCGTTGTGAGCCTTGGTGACGTCGTGTTTTGTCGCAAGAAACATGCGCATATCCGTCTCCATGGCTTCAGCAAAAGCATGAGCTTTGGACTCAGGAATATTGATCGAGATGAGCGCACGGTACAGCGCGAGCTCGGTTTTCATGAAGACCTCCAAATCTAAGAGGCCTTTCCCCAGGACGGGAAAGGCCCGTCGTGGGTGGGGGAGAGATGCTTCCATCGACATCTCGTCGACTGACCGCGCTGTCGGAAGCTGTAGCGGTCAATGAACAGCAGCCACATCAACAGGCAAAACAGCACCTGAAGAAAACGTCAGATCACCTTGGAACGGACTGCCGGGAGCCGTTCAGTGGATGAACTTGATGCCGGCGATGAGAATGCCCGCCAAAGCAGACATCATGACCCCCATGCGGATGGTCAGTTTCAGTTCCAGATGAGACAAGTCAGCCTTCACATCGCTGCGAAGGGAGGCCAGGTCAGTCTTCACATCACTACGAAGCGCGGCCATGTCAGCCTTCACGTCGCTTCGCAGCGTCGTCAGGTCTGATTTAGTCGCCAGTAGAGTATTCAAATCGGACTCCAGTGCTTGGATTACTGCTTCGGCTTTGGGCTCGGGGACGTTGATCGAAATCAGCGCCTGGTACAGAGCCAGATCCATTTTCATTAAGGCCTCCAAAAAACAAAAAGGCCTGTCCCCAGCGACGGGGATAGGCCCGTCGTGGGTAGATGAATCGTGCTTCCATCGACCTAGGTCGACTGTTCGCTCTGCCGGAAGCGTAGCGAACATTGGGTGGATCCTGCGGTGACCCGCAGCGCCGTCTATAAAGATCGTGACGGCTGGGCATGTAGCTGAACGTGTCAGCGAAACACGGATTCAAAATGCGGATCGAAAGGGGGGCTGTCAATGAGAGTCTGGTTACCGACTGTTGCCACCCACTTTCAGGTGCGTCGATTTTCTCAACGGCATACCTGATGCCAGCGTCGCCAAGTGCGAAAAACAGGGACGAAGCTGTGATGAATGCTACGCGGTCGACACAGAAGGTTTCATCGCTGAAGTCTTCCTGCGATCGATTCAGAATTAATCTGTAAGAAGATGTTTGCTAAGTGCCGCGTCATCCGTTCTTCATCCAACCGTAGGCCAGTCACGCCTGTAATATGATGATTGCGTGCTTTCTCCTTGTCATACGTCAACCGCGCCTGGGCGCCTACGCTCGTAGCCGTGGGTGACGGCTAAAATTCTAAATGTGTACGATGGCTGAGCGGAGCCTGGCACCCACCGCTCGGGCGCCCCCATGGCTTGGTCCCTCGAGTACAGGTCGTCGCACCACTCTTAAAGGGTCTGATCTTCAAGGGCTGATGTTGAACACCCCCCACGGGGATACTGCATCCACTGTGCCCCTCTCTTGCTGCGCATCAAGTATGACATTGGAATAAGTAGGGTAGCTGATGCGCTCCCGCGTCGCAGAAGGTCGGGCAGGCGAACATGAGTCCACCCAACAGCGATGGCTTTTTGCTAGGGGTTACTTAGGCTGTACGCTAAAGTGGTAGTACTGTCGCCCCCTCAAAAGGATATGTTTGATTGATGCGCGCCGCTTCTTCCAATGTTATAGACAATTTCAAGCTTGTTGAATCGACCTTGAATGACGCCACTGAAGAGCTGGCATTAACCGTGCGGCGAGCACAGGAAAGATATGATCGATTGCCGCGCTTGCAACTCACAACCGAGGCCATCGCACTTACTGAATACCTTCGGTCAGCCACGGAAGGGCTGCATCAGGCTCAACAAAGACTTCGCGCCATTAAGGCTGAAAGCCATTGGGGCAAGCCCGTCGCGAAGTTTCAGGCTAACAGGGCAATTGCTGCGGCTTCACGGGTTTTGGCTGAGCAGCAAAGCATTGCCCGTAGTCCCAGCGAAACTGCGCTTCGAGCGGGACAGGTCATCCTGCACAATGATTACGTTGCTGATGTGGCGCAGCAACGCAAGCAGGTCGGCCAGACGATCGAACAGGGTAACATTAGGTTAAAGACAGGCCATAATCTGCAAGTACGGTTAAGTTTGTTGAGGCAGACGTTGTGGCGCCATGGTTGGGCCAGCAGTAATACCGCGGCGGTGCTCAAGCAAATGCATTACAAGCTGGAGCAACGTGACATCTTGGCGGCGTTCGAGGAAGGCAAAAAGCTGATTTTTCAGGTGATGCCTGCTCCGCAGCAAATCGCGGCGTGGGGTGGAGAAGCCCAGCAATTTCTGAAGCAAGCGCGCAGTGAAGGCGGGGTAGGGTTCACGGCACTGGCTTCCTTCGGCGCCATCGTGACCGATGCCACAGCGCTGGTACTGGCAGGATGTGCATCGTCTGTTCGACAAGCCGTGCTGCAAGACTTGGAACCCGTGGATCGCTGGTACCACATGGCCGACCAATTAACCCGTCCTGAACATGTTGTGCACTGGCTGCAATGGGCTGTGTACTGGGCCTGTTTTCAAACCGCCCAACGGTTTGCCAAAGATATGTCACTGGCCGAGGCGCACGAAGAACATTCTACGGGTGCTTTTCTTCACAGCTTTCGCACGGAAGTTGAGCGATGGGCGGGGCCGAGGATCGACGCCATGGGTTATCCGCAGGTGACGTCTTTCATGGGAACGTTGGCGCTGGGTGGAACCGCGGCCGAAGCGCGTCTAGGGGCAGATTTCGGCATTATCGTAGAAATTAATGTCGGTGGCCTGGTAGTGCGGAAGGTCGCCTTGGTACAAGGCAAGGTCAGTAAAAATGGTATAGCAGATATTGGCAGTCCACCCAGCGGCCCGCAGAAACTGACCCAGTTACAAAAACTGAACGACCCGCAACGAGATTTCTATGTATTTTATCACCGTGGATTACGACAGGCGAGTGTTCCCTGGCCGACGCTTAATCGCGTGAGCACATTTGTATCGCCGGCCACTGATTTGAAAGCCGGATCCATCAAGGTTCATACCCGCAAACACGGTTGGGACTGGCCCGCTTTCATTGCTTTTGGCCTATGCAGCGCTACCAGTGGGGTAGGGCGCCAGTTGATGGACGATGAAGACGCTCTGGACGTTCTAAGCGGTGGCCATCGCCAGCTTCTCCCCAGCCGACTCATCGTGGTGGCGGTAGGGGGCGGAGACTATAGTTTAGACCTCCAGCAGCGAGTACATCAGCATTATACAAATGTCGGAACTAACTATCAGCACGCTATGGGTATCGATAATGGGCCCGAAATGAGAAGGCCACATGGTCTGCGTTGAGTATAGTCACGCACGGCGTTGGCAGAGCAACCTCGGGTGTAGCAACACTTTCGAAGGAACCCACTGATGAACAGCCTGGTTGCAGATGGACGATGGCGAACCTACACGCCTCATCTTGCAGGCGCCAACCACGGGAAAAGGAAGAGCCGTTTTGAGCGTAAAGATTAACTTCGACAATGAATTGGCTATTGCCAGCATACCACTGGCCGACTGGGCTCCGCCGCTGGTCGAACACCTAGCGCGCTACTTTGATGTTCAGGAAGGCATACTTCGGCTGGACTATGCTCACTTGTCTGCCGAGCACAGCAGCGTTGCATGCGATTGGCTATTCATGAGCCTACCCGATCGTGAGAACTTTACGGTCAACTTCGAGGGCGCCGCACGGCAGGGGGCCATAGCACTGACCCTCGCCATTCTCGGGCATGGTTCCACCGGGATCCAGGGTTCATCGTCCATCCTGGATCAGAATGCCTATGGGGGCGCCAAGGCGGCCTTCAGCAAGGACGCGCTTGAGGGCAACTCCCGCGCCTTGCGCGAAACCATCATATCGGCGATCGCGCCCCGTCAGATATGGGTACGTTGGCTACTTAATGCACAATCCTCTGACCGGTCTCGCTTTTTGGAGGATCAGGAGATCATGGCAGCCCTGCTGGCCAGTACATCGGAAGATGATTGTTTTGATGTCCTTGAACTGGTCGCCCCCGGTCAGAGCGAGAATAACTGGGCTTTCGAGCAACTGGTCGAACAGTATTGGCCGTATATATGCAACTACTTGGAGACTCAGGCGGATTCAGCCTACAACGTGCCTGACGTTGTCTTCTTACTGTATGCACATTCGTCAAAGGTGCAGGCGTCCCGCTGGGCCTGCGAGTTGGTTCTTAATCTAGCTGATCCAAAAGTGTTTCCTCGATTGATCCAGCATTGCAGTACGATCGTGGCGAACGATGTGCGCAACCTGTTCCTGCGCTGGCATTTCCATCCTGATACAAAGAAGAAAAACGAGATCAAGGCATGCGTCGGCATAGCCTACTCGACGCTTGCTAGGTTAATTGCGGACGCCATGCCCTCGGATCTCGCGCTTGCCGCGGCTTGGCACGAGGTCGGAGACCCGCCCCGATCCGGTCAGCAAAGCGTTGTCTTAAGTCTCAGAGAGTTGCCATCCGGAGGTTGGGGGAGGGAGGGGCTGTGGAGCCAATTGGGACCTGCCGCCCGCGAGGCTTGGCGGCAGATTCTTTTCGACCAGGTGAGGGGGGAGCCAGAGTTGGCTGAGGGTCTGCTCTACTTTACCTGCCTTTGGCTCGAGCAGACGGCGTTCGGCGAAGTCGAGCCGGTGCTTTTACGCTTGATGGATGAAGAGGATTACTTGGCTTTTGCGACCCGACTCGCCAATGCTGAGCCGAGACAGTTGCAACTGAGGGCAATGGGGCTGATACGGTCAAAGCATGGTGCACTGGATCTGGCAGGGCCGGCAGACCAGAGTCAGGATACCACTGCGCTACCCTTCGTCGGCGCCCAAACCTGGATAGGTGACCCGTCCGTGGAGCGTGTCATCCATAGGGCGCTCAGCCAGATCGAGGAAAAGTTTTGCCGCGAGTATTCGGCGAGCTGGGGAGAGGACGAGGAAGCCCATACGGCGCGTCTTTTGACCCTGACCCAGGAAGCAGCTAGCAATGCGAGTCTTCAACTGCGCCAGCTCTCTGCCACAACGCGGGCGACGTATCCGACCCTATCGGTGAAGGTGCGCCAGCCCAACAAGCGGGAAGAGGGGACCAGTACGACTGCCGGGGCTCCTCTGGGGGCGGACGTGCTGTTCTTGACCCGTATCGTGGACGAGGGCAAAGCAGTGATCCAGCGGGCCACTTTTGTGCAGGTGAAAAAGCGCAGCGGCACTGAGTCGGGGAAAAGCTTCAGTTCGACGATAAGCATCGACCTGCGGCAATGCGAGGACATGCTTACCCAGTCAGAGCACGCCTACTATCTGTTCGCGACACCAGCTTGGCCGCGCCCAACGCTTTGGGTTGCCCCGGCCCGGCTGGTCAGAAACTTGACCCAACTGCATACGAGTAAAACCTCGGTCGTGGCGACTCAAGTGCGAGATGCTAGTTGCTCTTATGCGGATTTCTTCCTGCACTACCTAGTCGGTCTTTGGGCTGGCGACGAACAGAAGGACATCGTCGCAGTCGCCAATGGCGATCCCCGGCTTGGGCGAACACCTCGCCACATTGTCGACATCGAGGTTCGCCGCCAACCGGATGGATAGGCCCGGCAGTGAGCCGTACTGCCAGTGCACACTGCCCCAATTACCATTCGCCCAAAGGGAGCCGGGCGAATGCGTTCAGAAAGACAGGATCGATTCAGATTGTCGATGTTGAATGACTTTACCAACACACGGCATCAAATAATTCAGATATATGTCAATTTACGCCAGAACGCTGTTCATTAAGATGACCCGAATATGCTTATAGAAGGAAGGGCTGTGGGACCTCCCGAATGTCCATTAGCAGCATAAAAAAGCTGACATCATCGCCACAGCGTCGGAAATCGACGGCGGCACCTATCTACAGTTCCGACCTGGAACCATACACCGCATAATGTTATTTTTTAGGTAGGACATAGTGATTTTTATTGTGTGATTTGCACCGCGCACTGCTTAATGCATGTCGAAACTAATGAAAAGTGGAAAAATGGCAAAAAAAATAGATCAGGCCTCAATCGTTGAGCATGCACGCATCACCCAAGCAATCCTCAGTAACGCTTTTTTAAATGAACTTGATAGAACCCATAGTCTTTTTCAGGAGCCGTTTGGCGATAATGGAGGCTATAGAATATTTAAAACCTTGTGTATTGGTAGTTTTAGCTGGCAGCCACACATGGTTAATGATTATGCCAAAATGGTGGCTTTTCCAATTTTTTTTGACCTTCTGGATCTGCACGTAGATAAGAGGTTTGGGTGTGCGAATTCTTATTTTGGTGCGAAGGCTGAAATTATAAAAAACAAAATAGACTCGTCACTGATATCTGATATTTTCCTGCTTGAGCTTTATGTTTTTTGTACGAAACTGAGAAACAAAATGCTCCATCATAATATAGCTTACGAAGATGGAGGTTTAAGCTATGGGGCGGACAACATAAGAGTTAATAAATTTAGAATAATTAATGAACTTATTTATCAGTACGTTGCGTACGGTTTTGAGGGGCGCCCTTGGTATAATCAAAATGCCATGTTGTCTTTCCTTGATTTTTTGATGGGCGGGCGCGGCGAGCTTTCCGATAAGATAAATTATCTTCAGGATTTTACAAGGCTCTCAACTACCCAAGAGAGGTACAAGTGCTCTGTCCACAATAAGTACAAGTATACACCTAGTGATTATATATTGGATTTTATTTTTGTGCATGCGGGTGACCTTTACGATCTAAGCAACACAGAATGTCAGTTCCGAGTCGCGCATCCAGATCCAGAAGAAAAGATCGTTATGGGTGGCCGCTACTACTTTATTAAGATGGAAGGCAAATATTATTTGTTTCCCTCTGAGCTAGTGATCAAGGAAAGAGAAGTGAAATTTTCCGATCTTTCTCCTTGGATTTATGAAATAAAACAATAAATTCGAGACATTTAACCTATGAGCTTAAGGATTTTTATTGAACTATCGATAACCAGCTAAGACGCCAACGCAGCGTCCCTCTGTGGTTCGCGCAGACGACTATGTTAAGCAAACCAGAATTTTTCAGTTTCCAAGGACGAGATTGGCCATGGCACTCTACATTCAGACACCATTTTTTTGGAACAAAAACCAGTATTTTATACTTTCGGGAGTCAAAGGCACGAGCGGCTTCCCAGAGACAAACGGTTATGGGCATGAAGAGTGAAACAACTCGCAAAAGATGCTTTTGTCTGATGGCAAGGCGCGTTATCGAGTGTTTCATACCGAGGGGGGGGAAGGGCTGCCCTTATAGACGCCAACGCTGGTCAGACTTATATTTTTCGACTGCTTCGCGCGATGGCATTCAGCAATTGATGGGGATCGCTGGGAACGCAGCCGGGCTGCTAAAAGATTCCCATCGGCAAGATAGCGAAAGGATTGTTCAGTAGCTGTTACACCATGATCTGATGGAGGACGCCTGGAACGTCGAAAGTATTCAAAAATTTGGAGTAGATAGGTTCAGTTCCTCAAGGCATGGAAGCAGGATCTGCATTGGATTCCGAACTTGATTTGCCCTGAAGTGTTCATCCTTTGGTTTGACGAGTCGGTAACGCCGAATCCATGGGTAACCACAGCTACCTATACCGAGTTCGATCTCCCTACTGCTGGAAGGATCATGATAGCCCTTCAATACGGATGTGAGCAGCACAACCCCACACTCCATCAGACTCTAGATCGAAGGCACCGGTAAAGGTGCCTTCTGATGTAAGTCGATATGTGTGTTGTAGATACGCATTCAACTATCGCCCGTTTTGGTCCTTGACTCTGGCTGTGCTGATGAGTAGGCCGCTGCTTGCTCTTGGAGCACCTCAGCGGCGTCCTGGACGAGATATTTAGCAGCTTGCTCGTCCTCTGCGGGGGTATGATCCACAAGATGTGTCAGATAGGACGAGTTGTCATGGTGCCTGTACTGCGGTGCAAATCGAAGACAGATATCATAGGCATCCAGAGTCACTATCTTCATTGGACTCTGCGCCTCTCCTTTAGCACAGACAAGTTGTAGCTTTATGAACTCCAAGTGCATCGATGTTAAGTCGGGGATGCCCCGCCCTAGAACCCCCTGACTTTGATCGACAAAATTCTCAGGGCAGTCGGGATGCCGGAAAAGTGGTTCCACCAGATGCTTGATCAGCTCCAGCAGTACAACAAATGTACAGCGCCCGGATCTGTACATCTCACAGATAAACTCCATGGTGACAGTAGCCGCAGAACCGAAAACTACGGTAGGCACGGCGAGGTACCGGCGTAGACTTTTGATGCCCGCATTCGCGAAGGCCAACCCTTGATCCATCATGGCTAAGAGGTCTGAGGAACTGATCGAAATGAAGTTACGTCGAGCGATGATCATCCTGATGAGTGCACGAGAGTACTCGACGGGCCTCAACACACCGTCATCGACCATAGCTTTGAGCAACATTTGGGGCGTCGCAGAAATAACGTCGAGCGACTGTGCGAGCTGGCGAAGACGGCCGTCCAAGGATAACAACCCAGCCTGATACTCGTGACACAACGTCAGGCAAGCATGCTCTTCCATGTCGAGTAGATCTCTAAGACGTTGCAAGACGGGTGTAGGGTGGAGCGGCCCATATGCCGGTACGACAATACAGTAATTAGAAATTGCCAGGTCGATACTTTTCAGGAAAGCCCGATTCAGGGCATGAGAATCCTCTGTTTCCTCATGGTATCCAAGCTGCCCCTCATGCGAAAACATTGTGCCGCTATTGTGGAATACTGATGAGGATTCGATCTTCATGTCCAGTGCTCTGCGAGTGGCAGTGCTGACATAGACCTTGGTTAGGTGACCGAGAACATCGAGAAGGCCCAGAGTCGCGAGCTCCGTGAGCATTGCCAGGTCGACCACCCAGATAGAGCCCTCAAGCAGGCCAGGAAAAGCATCATGGGTATCGCCTGCAGCCGAGGTGACTTGCAACAATGGGCCATCATGATCCCAGCCGCGCACTATATCGATGATGTCCCGCCCCAACCGCTTGGCGACCAAGCCAAGCGTTACCGGATGCTCTGAATAAAGCGCCAATAGATCATTTACCTGAGCACGTTGCTGGTCAAGTTGCTTGAGGAAAAACGAAAAATCCATTTCGCCATTCGCGTCTTGCGCAATGGTCATCGATACAAGGCTTTTACTCGGAACAACAGAATCGCTGATCAGCTTGTGCGATAGCTCCAGCAGCCGGCGATGAAAGGAACATAACCCCTTCACTTCAAAATGTTGCGAACCCATCAGATTACTGACAGATACCGTTCCACCGATACCCAATCCGAGCAAGCTTGAGGCGAGCTCTGAATGTGGAGCAATGAACTCAGAAGAGCCGGGAGGATAGGTAGCCCCCTCAAAATCAATGGTGACATGGCGCACGCAACCCTGTTCATCAGCCAGTTCTATCGACGTACCAGGCGTAACCATTACCGGAGCCCGGTGAACATTCCGCATTTCTTCCGATATCTCTTCCGAGACCGTCAGCATGACCTGCACGTGAGTCGCAGCGGCTTCAACATCTCCCAAGGCCGAACGCATTGCGTAGGCGATTCGATCGAGACCTTTTTGAACCTGTCCATGACGCATTTCAATACTGGCCAACAGCAACAGTGTCTTGACCTGACCTTCAACCAGAACAGGGATGTCCGCCACTTTAGAATCAAAATCCAAAACACCTTCGCACGCCGTCACACGGAGAAACATAAGCCATGCGTTAGCATCCATAGGAGACTCAGAAAGGTTCAGCTCCATAATCTCGCGCATTCGAATCCAGTCGCCCGCGCTGTTATAGAGGAAGAGTGCCTGCTCGCGTGCCTCCGGCGATCCGCGCCATGTAGTAGGCATCGATTGCAGTAGATTAAGTGCTTTAGCCTGCATTCCTGTGAGGATGTAGCAATGAAGCAGATCGACATGCAGAGCCGTAAACGCATCAACAGGCAGAAGCTTTTCGAGCAGGCCGATAGCATCATCGTAGCGCTGCGCTCGAACCATCGCCCGAGCACCGATGGCTAGCTCCTGGGGATCGGAAGAGGCGGGCGCTAAGTGGGAAACACGATCAACATAACGATTATGGAGAGTCTCTTCGCGCTCATAAGCACGGCACGCAAAGCATAGATCAATGACAGAGGTGCTATGCGGTGTAACGCCTTTTTGTTCTAGTTCATCACGTACTACAGTTGAATCGCCATCTTGTAGCAATAATTCCCAGCGTAGATGCTGCAGCATGATTGCTATGCGAGGCGCGACCTCAGACCCCGTCCGACGTGCCACCTCCTCACGCGCGATCTGCAATAAGTCAACTCGCGACTGCGCCATGCATGCATGACCATACCGCAGCAAAGCCTCGTCTGGCATGGAATCAAGCGTGCTTTGGAAGCGCTCAGTCACTTCCTGCCAGCGGTTCAGATCGCACATAGCTTCGATCTCGACCCGAACCATGATCTCAGTAAAGTGTACGCCTTTCATCCGGGCTTGCTGGAGCAGCTCCAAGGCTTCCTCTGCACGTTCGAGCAGTACCATAGAGTACGCAAGGTGCCCAACCACATCGCTTATAGTCTTGGGACTCTGTGCAGACCAGACCGTATCGTCGCGATTGTCAAAGCGCGACATTGCGTCCAGCAACATCTCTGCGTGGGCAGCCAGTAGCGATCGGCAGTTGACCCGTACCGGATCGAGGGTTGCCAACCGTATGGCGTAGCGCAAATAAGATTCGAGGGTGAAAAATGAACAATCTGGTTTATCTAACGCGATGCGCATTGCGCGAAGTGCACCTTGGTCGTCATCTGCTCCCGCATATGAGGAGGCAACCAACTGCCAGGCAGCCGCCTTGTCGACAAAAGCGCTTGGAATATCGTCCTCATTGACCCGCTCGCCCGCAAGAATTCGAGCATTGGTCGTAGTGGCCCAGACGATGAAGGACTCAGGGAAACGCTCCAGCAAGGTCGTACCAATTTCCACAGCCTGCTGCACCTGGTCTCGGAGCATACATGCCCGGACTGCCGCAGCGGAGACTCGGTCATCGGAATCACAGAGATTTACAGCAGCGTCGAAATCATTCGCTGCAGCGATGTCCTCCCCCTGGTGCCACAACGAAAGGCCGCGCAGGAGGTACCATCTGGCCTTTTGGTGGTCGTCAAACTCATCCAGATCACTTTCAAGAAGCTCTAACTGATTGAGACAGTCTTGGTATCTGTGAGCTCGTTGCCATTCGGTGATTCGATCGAGGTGTCGCGAGATGTGTGGGTCAGAGGAGGTCGCTCGGGCTGATGGAAGCTCATCCGCCATCACAGCACTCTGGGGGATTCCAGCCTCGCCAAGCAGCGGTCTCAACAACTCTGCGAGCGGTTGTAACTGACTATGCGCCTCAGGGTTCAAGAGAGCGCCGGCCTGGTCACCCAATGAGCCAGGGCCCAGGCTGTTCTGCCTTGCGCTTTGAAGCGCTTGGTATCCGTCCCAAAGGGCGCGGGTGGCTTGAAACTCAGTGGCTAACGAGCCTAAATGACGCTCGGCTGTATCCAAGCAAATTTCACCAGCCGTCCCGTTGAGTTCAGCACACAGAGCCTGCAGCGCAGCCCATACGTCGCCACTTTGGCGGTTATGGGTGCGTTGGCTAATGAGTTGTTTCTGGGTGTCGACTTCTATCGTGCGGTCGGAGTCCAGATCATGCGGCATGAACTTCAAATGGAGCGCAAATGGGTAGAGATCTACCTTGTCCACCTCCGATCCCAATTGAAGCTCTACCGCGCGCTTAATTGCGAAATAGGCTTTGCGGTTGCTTTCGTTGCTGGAACCTTCGGCGTGCACTCGCAAGTACCAATCGTCAGCCGTACCGGAATTCACGGCGTAACGAAGCACTTCTTGCGCAGCATGCATGGCAGTGTTGCTGGAGGAGTTATAGACGATAAGGAGTTCATCAACATTGCGACGGAAATCGGGCTTGCAGAAATCTTCCCAAGCAAGGCCTACCGATTCGTTGAAATTCTTGTTGTCCGTTGGCTTGAGCGACCGCTTCATCTGCAGGCGTTGAGTAGCTTTCTGCCCGGTAACGGGATGCCAGAGATCGATGATTAGGTCGTCGGTGTCGTGATCGAAGACTCGCCCCTGGAATAGCAAGCGAGTGATGACGAATCCATCCCGGGCACCTGGGCACTGCAAACCGAGACACATGGCCAGTACGCGGACAGCTTGTACGCGGCGCTCGAATGAACCACCGCGATCGCCGGTGGATACCGGACTCGCCACATTCTTCCTACGATTTCTCGCAGGCACGCCTTCTTTGGTTGGAGCTACCCTTGGGGGCTGTTTCCTTGGAGCCTTTGCCATACTTGGTTCGCAACGCTGATTATGGGGGCATTTTACAGGCCACCAATTGAAATGCGTAGTCAGGTGAAGGGGTTTCTACGCCGCCGTTTGCTCGGCCCAACTGCGTGCAGCCTGGACAAGATCGAATTGAGAAAGACGGCTCTGGTTGATGACTGATGGGGTTACGATAACGGGATACCACTCTTGCAAGTAGCGATATGTATTGGCGATAACCGGTGGTTTGAAAATATATTCGGAAAGCGATTTGTCGCTCTCATCATCCCTAGGCTCTGTACGAAAAGAGATATCGCGAACACCTCATGGAACAAGCCCTTGAGACCACGACGGCGTAGCTTTTTGCGAGCTTGTCGAAGCGCGTTGCGATCCGGCGGTTCTCTTTCAGCCAACCAAACATCCGTTCGATGATGTTGCGCTGCCGGTACTTGGGCCGATCAAACCATCTGGGTAAGCCAGGCTTGAGTTTGCGCATCATTGATCGCAGCAAGATGACGGACTGCATTCGATATTGATCGCAGTAGCGGCGTAGCCCTTATCGGCAAGCAGCCATTTACAGCGTTTGCGCGGGCGGCCACGTTACTGACTTCATCCAGCAGTGGCGGAGCGTAGCTGATGTCACTGGCTTTACCGCCAGAGAGAAGGAAGCGCAACGGTGTCCCTTTGGCGTCGCAGAGCATGTGGATTTTGGTTGCCACGCCGCCGCGACTGCGGCCTAGATCGTGATCGTCAGGCCCCCTTTTTTCCCGGCGCCAGATGAGGCTCGTGTTGCGCGTACGGCGGTTGAGTCGATCATCCAAGTTTGCAGATCAATCAAACCCTGCCCATTCAATTTCAGGTGCAGACGTTTGAGCATCTGGTCGAATGCTCAGATTTCGCCAGCCCCGAAACCTTTGATAGACCGTTAACAACGGGCCGAAGCGCTCCGACATATCTCGCCACGCAGCACCAGAGCAGAGCCCCTAGAGCACACCATCGAGCATCAGCCGGCCGCTCAAGCCTCGGCAATGGGTTCCGATGAAGAGATCGTCGAACACGCCCCAGGCCTCGCCCGAGAGATCGTGACGCCTTGCCATCACAGAATTCCTTTCCGTTGATGGTGGGGGACTACAAAATCTCAGCGTTCGAGGGGGGGACGAATGGGTATCTCGGGATTTCGTAAAGAGCCTAAGCACCGATCTAAAGCTCTGACTTTCAATCCCTGCCATTGTCTGTCCGAATAGAACTGAGCGCCGGCACTTGCGACGGCGTCGACAGCCTCAACGGCTACCGCCTGGCGCAATCTGTCCTACCCCGCAACCTGCATCCCAATCGGTAAAAAGATCATATCTGATTGATTCATAAGCCATAAAAAATTCTTGTAGCGTGCTCGCGGCATTGCTGATCAAATGCTCAACTAGAGACTGATCAAATGATCCAGTCGTTTGATCGTGATCTTGATGACTGCTAGGCCGATCGGATGGTTGATGACCAAACCATCTCCCTGGCCTGGGTGCATTTATGGGTAGAGGGTTGGTATGAGAACAATAATCGTCGCATCACTGGTGGCATCGCTTGCGGGTTGCGGGCTGAACGAACAGCCGGCTGAGAAACCCAATACAGACTGGGAGTTTCTTGGAAACTCCAGCGAAATGCAGCATTCCTCGTCGCTGAAGGCCATCAACAAGGAAACCGTTGGGTCACTGGGCCTGGCCTGGTGGGTGGACCTCCCGGTCGGCGACGGTCTTGTGGGCAACCCCTTGGTCAAGGACGGTATTGTTTTTCAAGGGGCACCCAACGGCCAGGTCATTGCCAACGACGTAAAGACCGGCCGGCTGATCTGGAATTTCAAAGATGAGAATGCGCAGCAGGGCTCATCGTTCGCAGGCTATTGGGGGCGTCGATTCAATCGCGGCGTGGCACTGAGTGGCAGCAATGTCGTCATCGCCTCGGGTGACTGCCGCCTGATCGCGGTCGACCAGCGCACCGGCAAGAAAGTATGGGAAGCGACATCGTGCGACTCCGCCGACATGTACGCGATTACCGCGGCGCCACGGGTGGGCAATGGCTTGGTGTTCACCGGCAATGCCTGCCTCGATACCGGAACGACCCGTGGCTATGTCGATGCCTTCGATGCCAAGAGCGGCGCTCATCGCTGGCGTTTCTACACGGTGCCTGACGATCCCTCGAAGCCGCAATCGGCGCTGTATGAGAATGCGGCCAAGACTTGGGGTAAAGACTGGTACTCGAAGACCCATGGCTGCGGCAGCGCCTGGGACGCCATGACCTATGACCCACAGTTGAACCTGCTCTACATAGGGGTAGGGGGCCCGGCACCGTTCGATCCGTCCAAGCGTGGCGAACAGGCAGGCGATGAGCTGTTCACCAACTCCATCGTGGCCCTGGACGCCAGCACGGGCGAGTACAAATGGCATTTCAAGCAAACGCCCCAGGATGCTTGGAACTATGACTCCAGCGTCGGCATCATGATCGCCGACATCACCGTGAACGGGCAGTCGAAACGAGCGGTGCTGAGCGTGCCGAAGAGTGGCTTCGCCTACGCGCTGGATGCTCAGACCGGCAAGTTCATTTCCGGCGGTGCCTACATGCCGATGGAATGGGCTTCAGGATTGGACGCCAATGGTCGTCCGATCATGAAGCGGGAAGGGCAGTATTGGCTCAATGACGCCAAGCAGTACATGCAGTTGCCCAATGGCCTGGGTGCCCACGGCTGGGAAGCGCTGGCCTTCAATCCGGACGACGAGACGGTGTTCATTCCTGCCATGTCTCAGCCGACGCTGGTCAAGGACGATCCCGATTCCGCGCTCGGCGGCCAGTCGTTCGAGCCCATTCAGCGCTCTGCCGATGGCCAGTACGAAACCTACGGAGAAACCGTTGCCTGGGATGTACGCCACAACAGCGTGAAGTGGCGCTCGCGCTTGCCGATGCCTACCAACGGCGGCCTGCTGCATACGGCCGGTGGCCTGGTGTTCCAAGGCACCGGTGACGGGCGCATGCAGGTGCTGGACGCAGCGACGGGCAAGACACTGTGGAACCACGAGATCGGTGGCGCGGTGCGGGCCGCACCGTCGACCGTCATGGTTGACGGCGAGCAATACGTTCTGCTAGCGACCGGTACCGGCACCGCCGCAGCGACCGGGTCGCTGAACGCAGACGCGGCTTCCACGCCGAAGGCCAGAACCACGCCACGGCTGCTGGCGTTCAAGTTGGGCGGCGTCAAGGACTACCCACCGTTCGCACAAGTGCAAAAGGTGCCGGCGCCGATCACGCCACGACAGCCAGAAGCACTGACAGCCCTTGGCCGCAAGCTGTTCGAGGGCAGCGGCTGCATCGAGTGTCATGGTCTACGCGGCAACGCTGCTGGCGGCCGTGTGCCCAACCTCATCTACGCGCCGCCACCGAGCTACGACTTCTTCGAAGCCGTCGTGCGCCAGGGCGTACTTTCCAAGGCTGGCGGCGGCATGCCGGCGTTTGCGGATTTTACCGATGATCAGCTCAAGGCCGTTTTTGCCTACCTGATCAACCAGGCTTGGGACGCCCATGAGGGTAAGGCACCGGTGGCCGGCAATCCCTGAACGAACACGAGGTTTACGCAGCGGACAAGGACGGACGCTGCCTTTTATCAATTCACCAACCGAGAGAGCACGCACTATGTGGACCAAACCCAGCTATACCGACTTGCGCATTGGCTTTGAAGTGACGATGTACTTTGCTAATCGTTGAGTGCTGAGGCATTCGAAGGAGGCGTCAGCCTAGGCTTGACGCCTTCTTAACTGCCCTGACTGGCATCAGAGACAGGAACAGGTTCGAACCTACGAACAAAGCAGGAACAGTCGGAATCGTCGATCGGGATTTGTTTTGCCAAGGCTTAATCCAAGGCCAAACCGATTTCAACCCGGGTGGTGGCCCAGCCGGGATGCCTTGGAAGCATTGCGCCACCTGACTGTATGGGCCAAAACACTCACTCCTGACTCAACGGCAGACCTTGATGTCTGTTCATTGTCGAAGCCGACATTAGGCTAAGTGCTCTCCGCCTTGCTGAGTGGGGGCGGCAGTTGGCTATTCGAGTAGTTGGTACTTCGAATATGTCTATCTGGGTCTTGCCCCGCCAATACCTGACTCTTACGCTGACCTTCTGCTGCCGATCTAAAACCTCAGAAGCGGAAATTGAAAACCCCGCTCTTGAAGGCGAGGTTTGGCATATCGTGCACAGTCCCGCCGCCTAGATAGCGATGGTAATAATGGAGGTTGCGCAAGGTGACTGCGCTGTCGCCACCGATCAGCTAACAATTGACCCACTTCACTCCTGCACTACGTCGGCGACCACCGCATGAAGCTCTTCCAAACTACTCGATACTAAGGGGCTACCACGCCGCTCGCAGGGATCGACAGAGTCTTGAAGGTCTCAATCTTCTCGGATTCCAACTCCTTCAGAATCGTTTCCTTGGCGTCGTTCTTGTCAATAGACCGTCCCGTGTTGTCAAAGCTGATCTGCTTGATTCTCAACTCAATCTCACTGTCTTTTTTCTGGCCCGCAGAAAACTCTGGGAAGCCCAGCGAGATGACGCAGTCACCATCCAGGCCCGACGTGCTGAACCGGAATTTTGCATCAATCCTGTGCAGGAAAAGGCTAGGGCGATAAGACACATCTGAAAGAAAGTCAGAGTGCTCAAGGCTGAAGCCCTTCAAGTCCAGATTTCGAATCTTTTCCTTCATCCAGTCTAGGGCTGCCGGGAGAAGGATGTCTGGATCGGGCGAGATCCCGATGTCGACGACTTCTACAAATGACAGGGCGGTCAACTTGCTGTGCTGTGTGAGTCCTAAGAGATAGCTGAACCTGTTTTGGTTGGTGAAATCGCAAAAGCGGATCGATGTCGCCTGCTCACTTTCGCTGATTTGCTTGATCGATTTGAAATGTGAAATCAGATGCTTCGACATCGCTTTGTTGGTTGTCCGCGTTTCTGGCGCAGTGTGTGTGGAAATCAGGATGAGCTCGTCCTGAGCCTTGTTTTTCTTGATCTCGATGGAGCCTTTGAAATGTTTATGCGAGTCAGCCCAGCTTTTGGAGCGGTCAATCCGCTCCAGCAGATAGTCCATCCGGATCGTGTCGAGGTCTTTGTTGACTGGATAGAATTCCGGTGTTCCCAAGACCTTGAAGTTCACGAAGTCAAGATCCAGCAGCTTGTTGACATCCATGACGGTAGGTATAGCATCCAGCAGAGTATCCTCACCTTGCCACTTGATTGTCTGGGTGGTGATCTTAGGATTGTCTTCCTTGGTCGTGTAGGCGAGCTGGAGCTTTGAAAACTCGCTGGGGCGAATCAGCGACAGGGTGAGGGCAGGGATGGAGTGCTCTTTCTCTGAGCTACTGATGAAGACGCCTCGACTCTTCAGAACCGTTTTGATATCGCCAGCACCGATGTAAGGCTGAGCCAAATAGGTGCGCAGCGCCTCACCTTGGGGAAGGATAGAGTCAATATTTTGATTACTCACTGCATCATCCCCTGAAATCTGCTTGATAGGATTCGAATTCGACGATTGAAGCGAACTCCTTGTTCGCGATCGACAGCTTTGCGATGTCTGCGATTTCCTCATGATCTACGTAGTTGTAGTCAGGGAACGCGAGGGCCACCTTGTCGGGAAACTCCATGGCGATATCCATCGAAAACCCGATCATGCGTTTTACCGCTTCGATGCTGAAAGGATCCTGGCAGCAGATAAGCAGGGATTTCTTTTTGTGCTCCTGGATGAAGAACGGGATCAAGCCACTGTTGAGATATTCGGGAGGCAGTATCGTCCCGTTGGTGACCCTCTCTACGGGGCTCACGTTTTTCCCAGTGGAGGGGTAGAGGAAGCGAACATTTTCCGCACCGAAGCGATTTCTTGCGTATGTGATGGTCTCGAACAGGAAGCTTGCTCGGTGATTATCAATCACGTAGATCGTGCCGTAATTCGCGCTGTCCAGACTCCGCGCCCCTGCGACTTGGCTGACTACATCAGCGTCTGCGTCCGATGCGGCGCTGAACCAGCAAAGGATGCCTGCGAGCGACTGACCACTCGCGCTGGGATAGCCTTGATTGACCGACCTTTTCAATGGCGAGCGATTGAAGCACTCGACTGTCGTGGCAAGGTCGGAGAAATGGTCTTTGAATATTGCCCCAGGTGAAGTCGGGTAGGGGCCCGATGTGAATTTCGAAGAAATGACCAGGTGCTTGAGGATGCCGTCTTCCAGCGGGGATAGGCAGCTGAAGACAAAATCGGCGCCATGAGTTTTTCTGGGGTTGCCGGTTGTGCTGTGAGGGACAGGTTTAACACAGTCGAATTCGTGTCCCTTGCGTGCCGCCTTCCAACCTATCAAGTTGAGCAGAGACTCAGTGATGTTCTCACCGCGCTCGCCCAGTTTTTTTGACCATTCGCCCATCACACGTCCCTTGAATAATAAATGTCTAGCAACCCCACTCCGTCAGAACGCTACGGAGGTTGAGGCATCATGTCTAGTGGCAATTTGTCAGTAAGTCGACGATGCATTGGCTGATTCGATCGACAATGGCTAACCCATCAAGCTGGTAATACAGAGGTCGGATCTGGCCTCCATCCCCAAGCGGTGACATTATCTCGCCATCTATAAATATCGCTGGTGGAGAATGGACTTGCTGGATCTTAAGGATGACGAACAGCTGAGGACTGCGTGTATCAGCCTCCAGGAGCAGGTAATGTCCTTGGCGGGTAATCAAAGCTGGATCACCGAATTCCGGAAATGGTTGGTGCGGGTCAGGGATGTGTCTCATGAGGAGTTCCTAAGCAAGGACTTCCAACTAGCTCTCTGGGACACTGAGGCTGTTTCGGCGACAGGCATGGGGCGCATCAACATTTCCGCGGTCGCCGAAAACTCGGCAATCGCAGAGGGCCTCTGGCATCTGAAGCAGAAGTACGCGCAGACCAGCGATCCCTCTGAGAACGAGATGCTGATCGCCGATGCCTGGGCTCAAATTGCGTCCGCGGTCGCTGGGCTGACGAAAAGAAACCCTCGACTCAAGATGTACCGAGTTTTCGCATTGCTTTGCCCAGGCGCTTTCACATCGGTAGCGCATCATCGAAAACTGCGCGAGCTGGCTCATGCCATGGGGCTTCCTCTCAGCGGTCAGAGGCGTCATCTGCACCGCCTCGTATTGAACCGGTTAGATTCCGTACTGGGTGAGGTGGCTGACGTCTATTCCAGAGAGGGCGTCTCACGTTTGACGCTGCCTTGGCTGCTGTTCATCAACTATGTTCAGAACTCAGAAGGCGAAGCCACCGAGATATCCGACCTGGAGACAGGTGACGAAGTACTCAAGCCCTTACCACCTGAGAGAAGGAGGCGTGGTCTGCTGGCGATTGGCGGAGGGACAGCCACCATTCAGAGCATGATCGACTTTGCAACAGATGGGTGCACACGTGAAGACTTCATCCAACACTTGCAATCAATTAGCCCTCAATCAAAAACGTCGACTTGCAGCACTCAGCTAAACGCTCTGATCGCCGAATGGGGCGTGCTGCGTGCCAACGCAAATAACCTGCAGTTAACTCCCCGTGGCGAGGCATTCCTAGAGTCGGGTGATCCAGATGAGATCATTGACTGGATGATCACACGGATCTTGGGGTTTGATTATTTGCTAGCAGCATTGCGTGACTCCCCTTTATCTAACCGTGATGCCATCCTGACACTCAGAAAGGCGAACCCTCGGTGGACGTCTGACTTTGCCCCATCAGCAATGATCGGTTGGTTCAGGTACCTTGATCTGGCCACGATTCACGAGAAAGTGCTCAGCCTCACCGAAAGGGGTAGGCAGTGGGTTAATCGAATTCACTGGGAGCCTAGGGGCCTTGCGAGTGTTCCAGGCATCAGCCCTTCCTTGGCTCAAGTACCCCTACTACAGCTCGATATCGAAATTGAGAGGCCGAAGCTGGGCGCTCTGATTGCACTATTTGATCAAGAGTTTCGCTTTCCAGAAGAATTGATCGGACAACTCGATGCTGGATTGTGGGGACACCCGAGGCGTCATTTCGCAGTGCTCACAGGCTTGAGCGGTGCGGGCAAAACGCAACTGGCCCGTAACTATGCGCTGAGCCTGTGGCAGGGAGATCCCGAGCCAAGCGAAGGATTGCTGATTGTGCCCGTTCAGCCAGGTTGGCATGACTACACGAGCCTGCTCGGCTATGTTAATCCGTTGGAGTCAGATGCGTACGTTCGTACCGGCGTTCTGGATTTCCTCCTGCAAGCAAGCGCCAACCCGACGAAGCCTTACACACTGGTTCTTGATGAAATGAACCTCTCTCATCCTGAACAGTATTTGGCGCCTCTGCTCTCAGCGATGGAGACCGGCGAGACCATCGTTTTTCACGGTCAAGTCGACGACATTGATGGTGTTCCTCCAGGCATCCCGTATCCGAGTAACCTGGTGATTATCGGTACCGTGAACATGGACGAAACCACTCATGGATTGAGCGACAAAGTGCTGGATCGGGCCTCTGTTATCGAATTCTGGGACATTGAGGTCAAGGCATTCCCTGGCTGGCAGAAGAGCTCGCTTGAGGATGAACAGATCGCGCTCGTCAGAAATCTCATGTCCTCACTCATGGATGTGCTTCGTCCGGCTCGACTCCATTTCGGTTGGCGCACGATCAACGACGTAATTGGCTATCTGCAGCAAACACAGGCCGGCGGTGTCATCGAGTTCTCACGTGCACTCGACCATGCCATTTATTCAAAAATACTCCCCAAGCTGCGCGGTGAAGACAGTCCTCGGCTTCAGGAGGTCTTCACATTGCTTCACACCACGCTCAAACATGCTGGGTTGGGGATGTCACTGCGCAAGGTCAAAGAAATGTCCGACGACCTGGCTCATTCCGGCTCGACCAGGTTCTGGCGGTAGACCATGTCGATCATCTTGCAGGTATCGCAGGGGGATGCTCAATTTGATGTATCCCCAGGTCAGTTGAACCCAGGTTTCATGGAGAAAAAGGCTTATTGTTTTACCGCGCTTGAAGGCTTTTCGTTCTACATTGATGACGTCTTGATTGAGACAGTCGATCAAGCCGGGGCGTTTGCCTGGCTATGGTCGCCGGGCTTTTATGCAGGTGAGGTCGCGGCGGAGCTCCTGGATGACCAGGGTCGGACTGCCGCGAGTTACCGGCTGGACGTGTCAGCATCTGATAATAAGCTTGGAGGCCAGGCATTCGCTGCCATGGTTGAGTCGATTCTTGATTTCGACCCGGCTCTCGTTCTGGGCACAGAGGAGGCTCAGTTTGGTATTGGCCATGATGGAGCACTAACCAACCCGCATCTGCAGTATGCGAGGCTGAGACGCTATGGGGATCGGCTACACTTTGCGCTCAAACAAATAGCTCAGCGGCCGCTGACAACCTTGAAGTGCGATCGCGCGTCGGTGAGCGCGCACACGGTGAAGCGGCTGGATTCCGCATCCGTACATAAGGCACTGAGAGGGCCAACGGGCCAGGCACTGCTGCACCCCGCTAGCACTCAGCGTCCGGCCTTGAACACTGTGCGCTTTGAGGTCAGCAGATCATACGAGGAGGAGGACAATCCCGCGAATCAGGCTGTTGGACTTGTTCTCTTCGATGTCATTAGACGATGCCGGCAGGTAGTGAGTGGGCTTCAACAGGCGGTGGCTGCTGAGGTGGTCAGCGATACCCGATCAGCATTAACGCCAAGGCTGGTACGTCGAATCGCGTTCACCGAGTCGCTTGCTCGCAAACTTGAACGGCTTCAACGCCTAAAACCTTTCTGCATATTGACTGCCAGACGTCTATCTTCCGCAGGATTGAATGCGATCTCGGCTCACCCTGCATATGCGCGAGCTTATCGGTTTGGTTGGTACGCATTACGGTCAGGGTGGTTGGGAAAGGATGCTGACGAGACGCTGTGGATCAGCCCAACATGGGAGATCTATGAACGGTGGTGCTTTGTGACGGTAGTCTCACAGCTACAACGTCAGTTTCCTGATCTCGTTTGGCGCCGTGAATGTAGATCGGTGGGTTTAAAAGAAATCGTGTGGCGGGGAGCAGCGGCTGACATAACCGTTGAGGTGTGTTACCAAGCTCGATGCCCTGCAATCGATCAAGCAGCGCATCGAGGTTTTCAAAGCTTATCGCGAGAGCGATACCCGGACATCGTCGTGACGCTGGACTCGCCTTCGGCGAAGCGCTTCGTGGTTCTTGACGCGAAATATCGCAGTACCCGCGCCAGCGTCTTGGATGCAATGGAGTCTGCGCACATTTATCACGACAGTTTGCGGTGGAAGGGCATAAAGCCTGACGCTTCGTTGCTTCTGATCCCTCGGGCGGACGAGGTTACGATGTTGGCCAGCCCGATCTATCATGCGGACTATGGGGTTGGAGCTTGGCAAATCGGAGCTGAATCAGAAGGGGAAACGCTGGGAATAGAGCTCAAGCGTATTCTGACTGCTGCACCAATCGCGGCCGCTCCGGCGCGTGCTCTGACCTGACCTGCAGTACTGTAAGTGCAACAAGTCTTGAGGAAACAGACTGGATTTTGATTTCGAAAAGCAAATTCTGTCGATTGCTGCCTAGGCTTACGGCGCGAGTCATGAGTCAGCGCTTCTTGGTGGCCGCTACGGCGCTTCGATAGCGGTCGAGCACTTGGACTTGCGTACCGTGCCAGCCTTTAATTGATATAGTTGCCGACGCTTTCCGCGCCAGCGTA
Source organism: Pseudomonas sp. NPDC089534 (assembly GCF_044749305.1). Lineage (NCBI taxonomy): Bacteria > Pseudomonadati > Pseudomonadota > Gammaproteobacteria > Pseudomonadales > Pseudomonadaceae > Pseudomonas > Pseudomonas sp. NPDC089534. Next base: position 104,885 of record NZ_JBIVHR010000001.1, read on the forward strand.
ATTCTGCGTTGGAAGGTCAAACTGGAAACTCAGGAGAAATGGATGTCTGGTATATCGCAACACTTCATTCCAAAGTTTCTCCAGAAAGGGTTTCGCAGCCAGGGAAACGGCAAGATCGTCCGATGCTGGGTGTACGAGCGAGGGGGAAAGGTTCGACCATCCAATATCTCCAAAAACGCCACAGAGCGTCATTTCTATGCTGCGGCTACTGAGTCTGAGCTGGATGACAAAATCACCGATAGGGAAGGCACTGTCTATTCGCCAGTCGTAGATGAATTGCGAGCAGGTAGGGTAGAGGGAGTAGCGCACCTTTTACCTGAACTATTGGCCCATTTCGAAATTCGCAGTCGGCACTTTCGTTCGAACATGCATTCTGCGGTCGACCACATCGCTGAGCATCTCTTTAGGGAGCTTTCAGATCCAACCGTTTTGAGTACGTTGCTGGCGAAGCATTTCAAGCCCGGATCTCCCGCGCTTGAAGACGAGCTTTCCAAGGCGGGTCTTACCTACGATCAGTTCCAGACCGTCCTCACCCTGAATGGGCAGACTATGGAACAGGCATTGAAGCCAGTCATCGAGAGGTTAGCCACCATGATCCCCACTCTCGCTGCCGGACTCAGGCAGGGAATGCCGGACGTGATCAAAAAAAGCCATGTTCGTGCCCTAAGCGAGTCTATTTCCCCGGCAGCACGATTGAGGCGTTTCCAACATCTTCATTACTCGGTGCAGCCATTTGAGCCGGAGAACCTGCCACTGGGCGATTCTATCGTCCTGTTCCATGTGAAGGGGGATTGTCAATATAAGCCTTACCTGGACAAGGATGATGAACTTGTCGACGTCATTCTGCCGCTCGCGTCCGACCAGTATCTGATTGGGCGAGTAGACGTGAAATTTCCCGTGATTCAAAGTGACCTTCCGGAGCAAATAGTGCGCTGCTCTCTGGAGTCGTTCATCGCGAGCGCCAACGACGAACGACTCAGAGCGCTACAGCTGCAACTGGGCGCAAATGCTGGATGGCTAACTCCAAGGGAAATGCAATGCATCCTGAATGACCTCATGACGACTTTGCTTCTGGAAGCGCGAAACTAGAGCGTCCCTAGGTGCAAGGGTACTCAGACCTGCAGTCTGGGTCTTCGAGATATCAATGTTCCGATGCGAGTGAGGCGCTCCGAACAGTTGAATCAGACGCGCTATGCCGCGTAGCAAGCCTTGCAACATAAGCGGCGTCAACGCCCTTGAGAGACGCGATGAGGCTCCTACTCAGCTGACTTACGGGTGACTTCAGTTGTGTTCATAAGCTGCAATATATGAGCTTCCTTGTGTAATACGAGACTAGCGTTATTTGGCTACAGTGCTGAAGGCGCAGATTTTGTCGACAATTTCGCGGGAGGCCGTCCTGATCGCCTTGGTGGTGTTGCCTGCGATATGCGGCGTCAGTTGCGCGTTGGCGATGTGTACTAGTGGTGAACTGAAGCTGTCCTTTTCCTGGGCAAAGGTATCGATGGCGACCGCTTTGATATGCCCCGGGAAACGGGTCATGAAGGCTGCCAGTTGCTCCTCATTGACGATGCCACCACGAGCTGTGTTGATCAGGATCGAGCCCTGGCGCATTTGGCTGAACGACCTAGTGCCGAACAGGCCTCGAGTTTGCGGTGTGAGCGGGGTATGAATCGAAATGATGTGGGCTTCACCCAGCAATTGCTCGAGGGTTTGCCTTCGTTCGAGTCCAAGGCTCTGTGCGACCTGCTCCGTAAAACGTTCCGAACCGGTGGCAAGCACCTTGATACCCAACCCCCTGGCCTTGTGCGCCACCTCTCTTGCTATGCCGCCCGTACCCACCAGCCCCAGCGTCAGTTCGCAGAATTCCGGGCTGGGAACCAGCCTGCCCTTGGACCAATGGCCTTTGTGGGTCTCGGCGTTGTACTGGCCTAGGTCTCTGGACAAAAACAACGCCTGCGCCACTACGTATTCAGCGACGGCGACAGCATTAGAGCCGGGTGTGTTCAGTATCGCTACGCCAAAACGCTCGGCCGCCTGCCGGTCGATATGATTGAGTCCTACGCCTGCCTGGGCAATGGCGCGTAATGGCGTTGCCAAGTCAGGAGCGGCGGCGGCACCGATCAGTTCGCCATCAAGAGGGATATTCAAACGTGTCTTGAACACACTGTAACCGCCAGCCTGCTGCACCGCCGTGGTGAAGGCGCGTTTGTCGTGACAATTGATCTCTACGTAGTGAATACGCTTACCGTAATGGCGTTTGATGCTGTCCTGGTCGGTTAAATAGTGCAGGTTCAGGGTTACGGCCAGGCCCCGCTCGAGGAAGCGGTCGACTTCCTCAAACAACAACGGCGGGCCGGGGGCGTCGAGTATCAGAGTGGTGAACGCCATGCGCATACTCCTCTTGAAGACGTGCCTACACACTTCGCCACCCATGATGCCCTGGATAGCGATATCTGGTTTATCAGGTGACGCGGCTTGTGCAGCGGTATCGCGAAGCGCAAAAAGTGACTAATTAATTTGGCGTTGCAAAGATGCAAACAGAGCCGCCACAAGACAAAGCGTCGCGAGCAAAACGAAACCGTCCATGTAACTCAGAAAGTTTGCCTGCGTGATCATCGTGCTATGTATCTGCTCCAGCGCCACATCGTGCGCGGCAGAAAGTCCGAGGCCTGCCTGTTCGAAATGCTGGGAGAGGGTTTCCAGCGCCCTGCGGAACACCGGATTGCTCATCGACAAGTTCTGCGACAACACGCTTTCATGAAATTCCAGGCGGTGTTGTTGCAGTACGATGACCGTCGCAGTAGCTAGAGAATAGGCGATTTGCTTGACGATGTTCTTGATGCGGTAGCCGTGCGGGTATAGATCCAAGGAGAAAGGCTGGAAAGCCACATTGGCGACCGGCAACGCAATGAACATCAATAGCAGTCCGCGCAACACCAGGGGCGTCAACAGCCAGTTCGTGCTGACGTTAGGTGGCATTTTCGCAAGCCAGACACAGACAAATGCCGACAGTAGGAACCCTGGGACGAAAATCCATTTTTTCTGACGGACTTTACCCGCGTAACGGAAGTAGAGAAGGGCGCCGGCCACAGAGCAGAGCGACGTGGCGCCAACCAATTGCCCTGCGTTCTCCACCGGATAGCCGAGTCCGGTCTGCAACAGCTGCGAAATCAGGTAGGCCAGCGCGTTGGTGATGAAATAATACGCGGCATACAACACCAGGCCGCTGCGGAAGCTAGCCTCCTTAAGGGTATGCAAACGCAGCAAAGGGTTGGGATTGCGCCATTGGTGCCAGATGACGCCCAGCAGCACCAGCAGGCCGACGAGTGCCAGCGCCTCCATTCCGGGAGATTCGCTGAAAGGCGCGAACCGTACCTGCTGCACCACAATCTGCAGGCCACCGAGGGCCAGTGCCGCGGCGAACCACGGCCAAAGCGCGGACGTTTCCCGTTCTTCGGGCAGCACCTGGCCGCTCACGGGAACGACCCTCATCACGAGCAGGGCGATGATCAACGCCATGGGCAGCGTGCAGATGAACACGGCGCGCCAGCCGAACAGCGCCACCAGCGTGCCGCCGAGCATCGGCCCCAGCGCGCTGCAGAGCAGAATCAGGATCAGGAAGATCTTCACCGCCGAACCCCGTCTGGCGGGAGGGAAACTCAATTGCAGCAGAATGCGGCAGGCGCCCAGCATCGGGCCCATGGCCAAGCCCTGCAGCGCCCGGGCGAAAGCCAGCTCCACCGAGTTTTCGCAGAACGCGCAGGCGACGGCACCCACCGAAAAAAGCAACAGGTTCAGGGCGATGTAATTGCGGTGGCCGATGCGTTCGACCCACCACTGATGATGCAGGATCCCCAGCACCCCGGCGACGGCGTAGGCACTGGAGGACCACACCAGTTCGTCCGGCGGTGCACCCACGCCGCCGGCGATTTCCTTGATAAAGAACGAAAACGCGGAATTGTCGAAATAGTCCAGTCCCACGCACAGGGCAATGGCCAGGGGGAACAGCAGGCTTGACCAGCCCCGAGCTTGCGTCATGGGTTCGGCAGGGGCTGATGCGGAGGTGGGGATCATGTTCGGGTTTTCACCTGTTCGATGCGTCGGATCATTTGCCTGGGGCGGCTGCGGTCAGGCAGGTCCTGGCCAAGTCTTCCCAGCGCTCCGCACGCCCTTGGGCGGTGGGCAGGAAAATATCGACGTCGCTGCCGGGCGGCGCCTCGTTGACGACCGCCAGGGCGACCGGGCCGGTATGGGGCGTGGAGACCTCCAGGGTGTAGCCGGTCGGGGTCTTGATCTTCGAGGTCGTGGTGCCCGGGGCCTGCCACTTGGGCTCCAGGCACTGCACGTAAGCGAGCGCGGGCTTGTCGCTGCGTTCGGAGAAACTGGTGGAGTGCGATGCGAAGAAGCCTTTGGCGCAGCCGGCCAGCGTGGCTGCCGCAGCGATTGCGACGATCATTCTCATGGGGGGAGCCTCCTTCGGCCGCCGTTACATGTTGGGGTAGTTCGGGCCGCCAGTACCTTCCGGTGCGACCCAGGTGATGTTTTGCGCTGGATCCTTGATGTCGCAGGTCTTGCAGTGCAGGCAGTTCTGGGCGTTGATCTGCATCCGGTCGCCGTCGCCGTCAGCCACGATTTCGTAGACGCCCGCCGGGCAGTAGCGCTGCGCGGGTTCGTCGTAGCGGGGCAGATTGAACGAGACGGGTATGCCGGGATCCTTGAGCCGCAGGTGGATCGGTTGGTCTTCCTCATGGTTGGTGGCGGAGAGGAACACCGAACTCAGCTTGTCGAAGCTGAGCTTACCGTCGGGTTTGGGGTACTGGATGCGCGGCGACTCGGCGGCAGGCTTGAGGCAGCCATGGTCGGGGAGGGGGTCGCGCAGCGTGAACGGCAGCTTACCGGCGAACAGGTTCTGGTCGATGAAGTTGAAGGCCCCGCCGGCGATGGCGCCGAACTTGTGCAGGGCAGCCCCGAAGTTGCGGCTGCGCAGCAGTTCGTCATGCAGCCAACTGGCCTTGAAACCGTCGACATAAGCGGTCAGTTCGTCGCCGCTGCGCCCGGCCTGCAACGCCTGGGCGACGGCTTCGGCCGCGAGCATGCCGGACTTCATCGCCGTGTGGCTGCCTTTGATCTTGGCGAAGTTCAACGTGCCCAGGTCGCAGCCGATCAGCGCGCCGCCGGCGAACACCATCTTGGGCAGCGAGTTCAGCCCCCCCTTGCAGATCGCCCTGGCGCCGTAGCTGATGCGCTTGCCGCCCTCCAGGTACTGACTGATAACCGGATGGTGCTTGTAGCGCTGGAACTCATCGAACGGAGAAAGGTGCGGGTTGCTGTAGGACAGATCGACGATCAACCCGACCACCACCTGATTGTTCTCCAGGTGATAGAGGAATGAACCGCCGGGGTTGTCGTTGTCCAGCGGCCAGCCGGCGGTGTGCACCACCAGGCCCGGCTCGTGGCGGGCCGGATCGATCTCCCAGATTTCCTTGATGCCGAGGCCGTAATGCTGCGCATCGGCCTCGCTGTCCAGGCTGAAGCGCTGGATAAGCTGCTTGCCGAGATGGCCGCGGCAGCCTTCGGCAAACAACGTGTACCGGCCGCGCAGCTCCATGCCCGGAGTGTACAGGCCGTCCTTCGGCTTGCCCTCACGGTCGACACCCAAGTCGCCGGTGACGATGCCGCAGACCGCGCCGTTGTCGTTGATCAGCGCCTCCTGGGCGGCGAAGCCCGGATAGATTTCGACGCCCAGTTCCTCGGCCTGCCGGGCGAGCCAGCGGCACAGGTTGCCCAGCGAAATGACGTAGTTGCCGTCGTTGTGCATCGTGCGCGGCACAAAGAAGCCGGGGACCTTGCTGGCCCGTTCGGCGTCACGCAGGAAATAGATGTCGTCCCGCGCCACGGGTGTGTTCAAAGGCGCGCCAAGTGCTTGCCAGTCCGGAAAAAGTTCGTTCAGCGCACGGGGTTCGAAAATGGCGCCGGACAGGATATGGGCCCCGACCTCGGAGCCTTTCTCCACCACGCAGACACTGATCTGCTGCCCCGTTTCCAGCGCTTTCTGCTTTAGCCGGCAGGCGGCGGACAGCCCTGCAGGGCCGGCACCGACGATGACGACATCGAACTCCATTGATTCACGTTCCACTGCTCGGCCTCTCTGTGACGATTCGTTGTCCCGCCCGGTATCCGCGCACGGGACTCATTGGGCCGAATGATTCGGCAGCCGGACAGGGAATTCAATTTGCGAAATCCCAAGTGCCACTTCGGGTTTGGCGAAGACAAAACCGTCGCGCCCCCCCGCCCGGACAGCACCGGACTCGATGCGGTTTAACCGAGGAGGCACTTTCGAATTCGTAAATTGAATTGAAGGAGGCCTTGCTCAACCATCCCCTCAACTCGTGAACAACAAGAACAAAGGGATGGTGTCATGCCCATTGAGCTGCAAAAGCTGCTGGCTTACCCAATACCGGCAGTCCGACAGACCCTGACTCGCCAACAGTCGGCGTTTTATGCCTTGTCCGTGGGATTGGGCAGCGATCCGACGGATGAGCGACAACTGGCCTACGTCGACTACGGCCGCGACTTGTGCGCGATGCCGTCGATGGCCCTGGTACTGGGGCATCCGGGTTTCTGGCTGGGTGATCCCGATTCGGGCGTCGATCCCCGCTGCGTGGTGCACGGCGAACAGCGGATCACCCTGCATGCCCCGCTGCCGGTAGAAGGTGAGGTGATCGGCGAAACCCGCATCGTCGGCGTGGTGGACAAGGGGCCGGGGCAGGGCGCGCTGCTCTACACCCAAAAGGAGGTGCGCGATGCCGGCGACGGACGACTGCTGGCGAGCACCCTGAGCACCACCTTCCTGCGTGGTGGCGGCGGGTTCGGTGGCGATGGCACACCGAGGTTCGGCAGCCATCAGGTGCCGGACCGCGAACCGGACTTCCTCGTCGATCTGCCCACCCGTCCGGAGCAGGCGCTCTATTACCGCCTCAACGGCGACGACAACCCGCTGCACGCCGACCCATCGGTCGCCAGGGAGGCGGGCTTCAGCCGGCCGATCCTGCATGGGCTGTGCACCTTCGGTGTGGTTTGCCACGCCTTGCTCAAGACCCTCGCCGACTACGACGCCTCGCGCCTGCGCGGCATGGCATTGCGTTTCTCGGCGCCGGTGCTGCCGGGCGAGACCCTGCGCTGCGAGATCTGGCGCGACGGCTCGTTCAGGGCGCGGGTGCCGGAGCGCGACGCACTGGTGGTGAGCAACGGTCTGGCGACGTTCGCCGGATCCGCAGATTGAATCCATTTCCAGGCCAGGAGACTGACATGTATTCGCCTGAAGAACGTTTAGACAATATCCGCATGATCCGAGACAGCGCCTGCGCTTTCGCACCCGTCGGCGAACTGGCCCGGGTGCGGGGCCTGCGCTACAAGTTGCCGGGCTTCGACAGGACGGTATGGCGGGAAATCGCCGACAACGGCTGGCTGGGGCTGGCGATCCCCGAGGCACAGGGCGGTGTGGGGTTGGGCATGGCCGAATACTGCGCCTTGCTGGAAGTGTTCGGCGCAGCGTTGCTGCCCGAACCTTTCGTCCCGGCCGTGCTCGGCGCCCGCCTGCTTGAAGGCGAGCTTCTGGAAGCCCAACTGTCAGGGGAGCGCCTTTTGCTGCCTGCGCTGCAAGAAGAGATCGGCAGCCTCGACACTGCGCAAGGCTGGGCGCTTGTGCGCAACGGCAAACTGAGCGGCCACAAGATTTGCATCGCCGCCGCGGCCGGGGCCGACGGTTTCCTGGTCAGCACCCAGGAGGGCCTGGCGTTGGTGGCACGGGACGCGCCCGGCGTTAACCTCGACATCGTCAGCACTCAGGACGGCGGTCACTTCGGCCATTTGCTGTTGAACGATGCCGCGTTCGAGCCGCTTGCGTTGAACGCCCAAGCGCTGGCCGACGCCCTCGACGAAGCGGCGCTCGGCACGGCGGCCTACCTGCTGGGCGTCGCCGAGCAGGCTTTCACCCTGACGCTCGATTACCTGCGCACCCGCCAGCAGTTCGGCCAGACCATCGGCAACTTTCAGGCCCTGCAGCACCGCGCCGTGGACCTGAAGCTGCAACTGGCCCTCTGGCGCGCCAGCCTGGGGGCAGCGGCGGCGGCCTGCGATGCCGGTGCCCCGGTCAACCAGCGCCGGGCAGCAGTGTCCCGGGCCAAGGCCCGCGCCGCCGACGCCGCCTTGCTGGTGACCCGCCAGGCCGTCCAGCTGCACGGCGCCATCGGCTACACCGACGAATGCGACGTGGGCCTGTACCTGCGCAAGGCCATGACCCTGGCCAACCAGTACGGCTCATCCGAGCGGCACCGTCGCCGCTACGACGCCTGCATGCCACGACTGGCCAGCGCCTGAGGATCCCGACCATGAGCGACAAACCGCAACTGCCCGATTTCAACGCCCTGAGCGACGACGCGTTCCGCCAGACGGTACGCGGGTTCCTGCGCGCGCATTTCCCCGAAGCGCTGCGCGATCTGCCCAAACGCCTGCACTGGGAAGAGGTCAAGGATTGGTACATGACGCTGTCCGCCCACGGTTGGCTGTGCCCCGGCTGGCCCCGCGAGTTCGGCGGAATGGGCCTGTCGGCGGCCAAGCAGTTGATCTACACCGAAGAGTTCGAGGACTACGGCGTGGCCCGCACCCCGGATCACGGCATCATGCTGCTCGGCCCGCTGCTGATCCGCTACGGTTCGCCCGAACAGCAGCAGTACTTCCTGCCGCGCATCCTGTCCGGCGAGCACATCTGGTGTCAGGGCTACAGCGAACCGAACGCCGGTTCCGACTTGGCCAGCCTGCGCACCGAGGCTCTGCCAGACGGTGACGAGTGGGTGGTCAACGGCCAGAAGATCTGGACCACCCTGGCCACCGATGCCGACTGGATTTTCCTGTTGGTGCGCACCGACAAGACCGCCAAGAAACAAGAAGGCATCAGCTTCCTGCTGGTGCCGATGGACAGTCCGGGCGTGACCGTGCGGCCGATCCTCAACCTGGATCTGCACGACGAACTGTGCGAGGTGTTCTTCGACGATGTGCGTGTGCCCCAGGCCAACCTGGTCGGCGAGATGAACGCCGGTTGGACCATGGCCAAGGCGCTGCTGGGCTTCGAACGGATCTTTCTCGGTTCGCCCAAGCAATCGGCCAACGCCCTGACGCGCCTGGAGATCCTCGGCGAACACCTGGGATTGCACGATGAGCCGGGATTCCGCGACCGCGTGACCCGCCTTCGCCTGGACCTGGACGACCACAAGCTGCTGTTCGAGACCTTCGCCGAGCGCCTGCGCCGGGGCGAAAGCCTGGGAGCCGACGTGTCGTTGCTCAAGGTGCACCAGACCGAGCTGTTCCAGCGCATCACCGATTACATGCTTGAGATCTCGGGGGAATACGCCGCCTACCTGGACCCCATCGAGGGCAACGGCAACCTCAACCCCACCGGCCTGTTTCTCCAGGCGCGCCCCGCGACCATCTACGGCGGCAGCTCGGAGATCCAGCGCAACATCCTGGCCAAGGCAATGCTCGGCCTGTAACCGAACGACGGAGAGAAGGACATGCTCGACAACAAAGTAGTGGTGGTCACCGGTGCCGGTGGCGGCATCGGTCGCGCCATCGCCGTAGAGATGGCTCGTGCCGGCGCCTCGGTGGTGATCAATGACGTCGGCGTGTCCCTGGGCGGCGAGGGCGGTTCGTCCACCCCGGCCCAGGAGACGCTGAAACTGATCGAAGGCTTCGGCGGGCGTGCGGTGATCAACACCGACAGCGTCGCCGACTGGAACGGGGCGCAGAACATCGTAGCCTGCGCCATGGACAGCTTCGGCCGTATCGATGGCGTGGTGAACAACGCCGGGATCATCCGCGACGTGATCTTTCACAAGATGAGCGTGGAGGACTGGCAGTCGGTGATCAATGTGCACCTCAACGGCAGCTTCTATATCAGCCGCGCCGCCGCCGAGCGTTTCCGCGCACAGAACGGCGGGGCCTTTGTGCACATGGTCAGCACCTCAGCGCTGATCGGCAACGTCGGTCAGGCCAACTACTCGGCGGCCAAGCTGGGCATGGTGGCGCTGAGCAAATCCATCGCCTTGGACATGCAGCGCTTCAACGTACGCTCCAACTGCCTGGCGCCGTTCGCCTGGAGCCGCATGACCAGCGCCATTCCCGACACCACTCCCGAAGAGAAGGCGCGTGTCGAGCGCCTCAAGCAGATGACCCCCGAGAAGAACGCGCCGCTGGCGGTGTACTTGCTGTCCGACCGGGCCAAGGACGTCAACGGCCAGGTGTTCACCGTGCGCCGCAACGAACTGCTGCTGATGAGCCAGAACCGTCCGGTGCGCTCGGTGCAGCAGGGCGAGGGCTGGACACCGCAGGCCATCGCCGAGCACGGCATGCCGGCGCTGTCGGGCTCGTTCACCCCGCTGCAGGTCAGCGCGGACGTGTTCTGCTGGGATCCGGTCTGATTCACCCGCCGTCAACGAATACAAGAGGTCGAGTGTTATGAGTGCAATGAGCGCCCAAGCGGGCTACCAGGAAATTCGTGAGGGCGTGCGCGCCCTGTGCGCGGAATACCCGGCCGAATACTGGCGGCGCATCGATGAGCGCAAGGGCTTTCCCGAAGCCTTCGTCAAGGCCATGACCGACGCCGGATGGCTGTCGGCGATGATCCCCGAGGAATACGGCGGCTCCGGGCTGGGCCTGGCCGAGGCCTCGCTGATCCTGGAGGAAGTCAACGCCTGTGGCGGCAACTCCGGAACCATCCACGGGCAGATGTACAACATGTTCACCTTGCTGCGTAACGGCAGCGAGGAACAGAAGCGCCACTATCTGCCGAAACTCGCCAGCGGCGAACTGCGCCTGCAGTCGATGGGGGTCACCGAACCCACCACCGGCACCGACACCACCAAGATCAAGACCACCGCGGTGCGCAAGGGCGACAAATACGTCATCAACGGCCAGAAGGTGTGGATCTCCCGGGTGCAGCATTCCGACCTGATGATCCTGCTGGCGCGCACCACACCGTTGGCCGAGGTTCAGAAAAAGGTCGACGGCATGTCGATCTTCCTGGTGGATCTGCGCGAGGCCATCGGCAACGGTCTGACCGTGCAGCCGATCGCCAACCTGGTGAACCACGAGACCAATGAGCTGTTCTTCGACAACCTGGAGATCCCTGCCGACAGCCTGATCGGCGAAGAGGGCAAGGGCTTCCGCTACATCCTCGACGGCCTCAATGCAGAGCGCACCCTGATTGCCGCCGAGTGCATCGGCGACGGCCGCTGGTTCGTCGAGAAGGCCAGCCAGTACGCCCGCGACCGCGTGGTGTTCGGCCGGCCGATCGGGCAGAACCAGGGCGTGCAGTTCCCCATCGCCGAAGCGCACATCGAGATCGAGGCCGCCGACCTGATGCGCTGGCGCGCCTGTGCCGAGTACGACAGCGGCAAGAACGCGGGCGCGGCGGCCAACATGGCCAAGTACCTGGCGGCCAAGGCCAGCTGGGAGGCGGCCAACGCGTGCCTGCAGACCCACGGCGGGTTCGGTTTCGCCAACGAGTACGACGTCGAGCGCAAGTTCCGCGAGACGCGGCTGTACCAGGTGGCGCCGATCTCCACCAACCTGATCCTCAGCTACGTCGCCGAGCACTTGCTCGAGCTGCCGCGCTCTTTCTGAGGCCACCGTCATGAGCGATATCGATCTGGGCCAACTGCAAGAGTGGCTGGGACGTCAGGAACGGTGCGAGTCGGTCATTACGCCGCAGATGCTGGAGGCCTATCGCGCCACCCTGGCGCCGCACCTGTGGGAGTCCGAAGGCTTCGCGCCGCCCGGCCTGCACTGGTGCCTGGCACCCGGCCCGGCGGCGGCGCGCATGGCCGAACTCGGCGAGGACGGCCACCCGCGCCGGGGCGGCTTCCTCCCGCCTATCCTGTTGCCGCGACGGATGTGGGCCGGGGGTGAGGTGGAGACACTGGCGCCGCTACCGGTCGGCAAGCCGATCCAGCGCGTCTCGACCATCCGCGACATCCGCTTCAAGGAAGGTCGCAGCGGCAAGCTGTGCTTCGTCAGCGTCGGGCACGAGCTGTCGTGCAAAGGCGTGGTGGCCATCCGCGAACGCCAGGACATCGTCTACCGCGGACCCGCCGTTGCCGGCGCACCGCCCGGCGGCGGAGCACAGCGGGCAGGGGAGCTGGAGCACTGGATCGACACGCCGCCGACCCTGCTGATGCGCTATTCGGCGTTGACCTTCAATGCCCATCGCATCCATTACGACCTTCCCTACGCGACCCAGGTGGAGGGCTATCAGGGACTGGTGGTGCAGGGGCCGCTCCAGGCGAGCGTGCTGTTCAACCTCGCTGCGCGTCACGCGGGGCGTGTGCCGACGCGCTTCGCCTACCGAGGCCTGGTGCCGCTGATCGCCGGCCGGCCTTTCCGCGCCGCCGCTTCCTGGGTGCACCAGGGCGACAGCCTGAACGCTTGGAGCCAGGACGCGGACGGCAACCTGAACATGGAGGCCAGTGCGACATGCTGAATGACTTCCGGGCCCCGATGGCCCCGTTGTTCGTGCCCGGCGACCGGCCCGAACGCTTCGCCAAGGCCGCCGCCAGCGGCGCGGATGCCGTGATCCTGGATCTGGAGGATGCCGTCGCGCCCCAGGCCAGGCCCGCGGCCCGCGAGGCAGTGGCCGACCATGGCATCGACGATGTGCCGGTGATCATCCGCATCAATGCGACGACCACCGAGGATTGCCTGGCTGATCTGACGGCCCTGCGCAACACCCGTTTCGCCGCCCTGATGCTGGCCAAGGCCGAAACCGCCGCGCAGATCCGTCTCGTCCACGCCCTAATGGGCCGTCCGGTGCCGGTCATCGCGCTGGTGGAAAGCGCGGCGGCCTACCGGGACCTGCAGGGGCTGCTGAGCGAGCCGGGCGTGGTGCAGGCGGCGTTCGGCTCGCTGGACCTGGCCCTGGATCTGGGCTGCCTGCCCAACTGGGAGGCGCTCGCCCATTGCCGCGGCGCATTGGTTCTGCAGTCCCGTCTGGCGGGCCTGCCGGCGCCCCTGGACGGCGTCACTCCGGCTTTTGACGACCCGACCGCGGTGCACAAGGACGCATTGACCGCCAGCCAGCTCGGCTTCGGCGGCAAGCTGGCCATCCACCCCCGTCAGGTGGCCCCGATCACCGAGGCCTTCCTGCCCGACGCCGCATCCGTGAGATGGGCGTGCCGGGTGCTGGAAGCCGTACGCACAGGCGGCGCCGTGCAAGTCGACGGGGCGATGGTCGATCGCCCGTTGATCGAACGCGCGCGCCGCATCCTTTCCCGTTCCAGCCCTGTTGGAGATTCGCAAGCATGAAAGTCCTAGTCGCAGTCAAGCGCGTGGTCGATTTCAACGTCAAGGTTCGCGTCAAGGCGGATCAGTCCGGCGTCGAACTGGCCAGCGTGAAAATGGCCCTCAATCCCTTCTGCGAAATCGCCGTGGAGGAGGCAGTCAGGCTCAAGGAGCAAGGCGTGGCCAACGAAGTGGTGGTCGTGTCGGTGGGCAGCGGCGCAGCCCAAGAACAGCTGCGCACCGCCCTGGCCCTGGGCGCCGACCGGGCGCTGCTGGTGGAAGCCGGCGACGAGCTCGGTTCGTTGGCCGTCGCCAAGGCGCTCAAGGCAGTGGTCGACCGGGAGCAGCCGCATCTGGTGATCCTCGGCAAACAAGCGATCGACAGTGACAACAACCAGACCGGCCAGATGCTGGCCGCCTTGACCGGCTACGCCCAGGGCACCTTCGCCTCCAAGGTCGAAGTGGCGGGCGACCGGCTCAACGTCACCCGGGAGATCGACGGCGGCCTGCAGACCCTGGAACTGACCTTGCCGGCGGTGGTGACCAGCGACCTGCGCCTGAACGAGCCGCGCTACGCCTCGCTGCCGAACATCATGAAGGCCAAGAAGAAACCGCTGGAAGTGCTTTCGCCGCAGTCTTTGGGCGTATCCCTCGCATCGACGGTCAAGACCCTGAAAGTCGAGGCCCCGGCGCAGCGCAGCGGCGGCATCAAGGTGAAATCCGTGGCCGAACTGGTCGAGAAACTGAAGAACGAAGCGAAGGTGATCTGATGGCTGTCCTGGTAATCGCTGAACACAGTAATGGCGCGCTGGCTGCCGTGACCCTGAACACCGTCGCCGCCGCACGGCGGATCGACGACAACATCGCCGTGCTGGTGGCGGGCCGGCAGGTAGAGGCGGTCGCCCAGGCCGCAGCGCGCATCGAAGGGGTCAGCAAGGTGCTGGTGGCCGACGCCGACGCGTATGCCCACCAGATCGCCGAGAACCTCGCGCCGCTGGTGGCGGAGCTGGGCAAAGGCTTCGGCCACGTCCTGGCGCCGGCCACCACCCACGGCAAGAACTACCTGCCGCGGGTGGCCGCGCTGCTGGATGTCGACCAGATCTCCGAAATCATTGAAGTGGTCAGCCCTGACACCTTCAAGCGGCCTATCTACGCCGGCAACGCCATCGCCACCGTGCAGTCCACTGCGCCGGTCAAGGTGATCAGCGTGCGCGCCACCGGTTTCGACCCGGCGCCGGCCGAAGGCGGCAACGCCAGTGTCGAAGCCGTGGCCGTGCAGGCCGATGCGGGACTGTCGCGCTTCGTGGGAGAGCAGTTGGCCAAATCCGACCGTCCAGAGCTGACCGGCGCGAAGATCGTGGTGTCCGGCGGTCGGGGCATGCAGAGCGGCGACAACTTCACCTTGCTGTACAGCCTCGCCGACAAGCTCGGCGCGGCGGTCGGGGCCTCGCGCGCCGCGGTCGACGCGGGGTATGCGCCCAACGACATGCAGGTCGGCCAGACCGGCAAGATCGTCGCGCCGCAGCTGTACATCGCCGTCGGCATCTCCGGCGCGATCCAGCACCTGGCCGGGATGAAGGATTCCAAAGTCATCGTGGCCATCAACAAGGACGAAGAGGCGCCGATCTTCCAGGTTGCCGACTACGGACTGGTGGGCGACCTGTTCGAGGTCGTGCCGCAACTTCAGGCCGAACTTTGAGGAGCATGCAATGAGAAGAGCAGCGATCGTGGCACCCCGCCGGACTCCGGTGGGTGCCTTTGGCGGTGGCCTGCGCGGCGTGCCGGTGGAGCGCCTGGGCGCGGCGGTGGTCCAGGCCATCTTGACGCAAACCAAGCTGGATCCTGAGCGTATCGATGACGTGGTGTTCGCCCAGTCCTACGCCAACTCCGAAACCCCTTGCGTAGGCCGCTGGATCGCCCTGGAGGCGGGCTTGCCGGTGAGCGTGCCGGGCATGCAGTTGGATCGTCGCTGCGGCGGCGGCCTGCAGGCCCTGGTCACGGCCGCGATGATGGTGCAGACCGGCGCCGCCGATGTGGTGCTGGCCGGGGGCGTGGAGAGCATGAGCAACATCGAGTATTACAGCACCGAGATGCGCTGGGGCGCCAAGGCCGGTTCCGTGACCCTGCACGACCGCCTGGACCGGGGCCGCGAGCGGTCGCAGCCGGAGCACCGTTTCGGACGCATTTCGGGAATGATCGAGACTGCCGAAAACCTGGCCCGTGAATACGGCATCAGCCGCGAACAGTCCGACGCCTTTGCCGCCCGCAGCCAGCAACGCGCCGCCGCAGCCTGGGAAGCAGGACGCTTCGACGCCGAGATCGTGCCGGTCAGCGTGCCGCAGAAACGCGGTGAACCGGTGTGGGTGAGCCGTGACGAAGGCGTGCGCGGCGACACGACCGTTGAGAAGCTCGCGGGCCTGCGCGCGCTGATCAAGGACGGCACCGTCACCGCCGGCAACGCCTCGCAGCAGAACGATGCGGCGGCGGCCTGCCTGGTCGTCGCCGAAGACAAACTGGGCGAACTTGGCCTGGAGCCGATCGGCTACTTGCACAGTTGGGCAGCGGCCGGTTGCGAACCGGCGACCATGGGCATCGGCCCGGTGCCGGCGGTGAACAAATTGTTTGCCCGCACCGGCCTGGGCTTCGGGCAGATGGATCTGGTCGAGCTGAACGAAGCCTTCGCCTGCCAGGCGCTGGCGGTGCTCAAGGGGTGGGGCTGGGATGATCCCGACCGGCTCAATGTCAACGGCTCGGGCATTTCCCTGGGCCATCCGGTGGGGGCCACCGGCATGCGCATCATGACCTCGGTGCTGCACGAACTGCAGCGTCGCCAGGGGCGTTACGCCCTGGAGACCATGTGCATCGGCGGCGGCCAGGGCCTGGCCGCCATTTTCGAACGTGCGGGTCGATAGGCAGGGCGACCCTCGAGAGTCACCGAACACTGTTTGCCGTTGGAGTCGGCGCCGTCGTCCGGCGGTGCCGATCGCAGAACAAAAACAATCATCTGAATGCCGGGTCGCGTCACCGATGCCCTTTGGGCTTCGTGCGGCCGTGCCTGGCTGGAGGCAAGCGAATATGAAACAAACGAACGTGACTGCCCGTAGCGGGCTGCTGGTGGTCGTCCTGTGTTTCCTGACGATCGTTGCCGATGGCTATGACCTGATCGTCTACGGCGCCACGGTGCCCAGCCTGATGGCCGAGCCTGGCTGGAACATGACCCCGGCCGTCGCCGGGATGATCGGCGGCTGGACCCTGGCCGGGCTGATGGTGGGCTTTCTGGTGAGCGGCTGGCTGACCGACCGCCTGGGCCGGCGCAATCTGATCATGGTCGGCGTGCTGTGGTTCTCGGTCGGCTCGGCGTTGTGCGCCACCGCCCAGTCGCCGCAGATGCTCGGCGTCTTCCGCTTCTTCAGCGGCATCGGCCTGGGCGGCGTAGTGCCTTGCGCGGTGGCACTGACCATCGAGTACGCACCGCGGCAACGGCGGCAACTGTACAACGGCCTCATGCTGACCGGTTACTCGGTGGGCGGCATCGTCTCGGCGCTGGCGGCGCTGGCACTGTTGCCCGAGCACAGCTGGCGGACGCTCTATGCGCTGGGCGGGCTTTACGTGCTGGTGCTTCCGGTGATGTATTTCCTGCTGCCTGAGTCGGTCAATTACCTGGTCAGCCGCGGCCGCCTGGACGAGGCCCGGACATTGGGCCAGCGCTACGCGATCGATGTGGATCGGTTGCTTCAGGAACAGGCGGCCCAGCACAGGCCGCAGCCTGTCATGCAGGGCAGTATCGGTTACCGCCTGCTGTTTTCCGGCATGTTCCGCGGTGCGGCGATCCTGTTCATCTTCGGCATGTTCTGCACCCAGCTGATCATCTATGGGCTCAACACCTGGTTGCCGCACCTCATGCGCGAAGCCGGCTATCCGCTGGGGTCTTCGCTGCAGTTTCTGCTGGTGCTGCAATTGGGCGCGGTCATTGGCACGCTGGCCGGGGCAGTGTTCGCCGACCGCGTCGGTTCAAAGAAGGTGGTGGTGCCGTACTACCTGATCGGCGCGGTGTCGCTTCTGGCCTTGAGCCAGAAACCGGACGTGGCGTGGCTGATGCTGGCGGTGTTCGGCGCGGGCCTGGGCACCATCGGCGCAAGTACCTTGATGTATGGCTTCCTCGCCGCCTATTTCCCCACCACTTGCCGTGGCGCGGCGGTGGGTGCGGCGCTGGGCATCGGCCGGGCCGGGGCGATCCTGGGGCCGATGATCGGCGGCTGGATCGTCGGCGCCCATCTCGACCATCAGTGGAATTTCTATGCTTTCGCGTTGCCGGCGGTGCTGGCGGCGCTGTTCGCTTCGTTGATTCCGGGAACAGGTGCCCGACGTGAACCGGTCGGGACGATGGACAAGGATTGCCAGAAGGTCTGATCTGTTTGCCAAAAGCCCCGGGGATCGTTCCCCGGGGCTTTTTTTTTGAGCGTCGGTGCCGTCGCATTGACCGGGACTGACGCCGCAGCAGGTTCAAGTGGGGCGCCGCGCCATGCCGCAATGCCGCAACGCTTGCTCGGCCTGGCGCTCCAGTTCGCCGCGGTGTTCCGGGGCGGCGATATCGATCATGCGCTGTACCCTGCGCGAAAGCGGCTGCCCGCGCAGATCCGCGATGCCGTGCTCGGTGACGATCAGGCCCGCATCGCAGCGCGGGGTGCTCACCGGGCCGCTGAGCTGCGCGACGATGCGCGTTCCGCCCTTGACCGTGGAGGGCAGGGCGACGATGGGCAACCCGCCCTTGCTGCGCGCGGCGCCGCGCAGGAAATCAACGGATCCGCCCACGCCGCCGACGTAGATGCCGCCAGCCACTTCGGCGTTGACCTGACCGGTGAGATCCACTTCGATTGCACCATTGATGGCCACCAGGCGGTTGAGGCTGGCGAGCACGGCCGGATCATGGGTGTACTCGGTGCCTCGCAGGGCCAGGGCCGGGTTGCAGTGGGCCCAGCGACGCAGGCGCTCGCCGCCCATCAGGATTCCGGCCACGCTCACGCTGAGGTCGCGGCCCTTGCGGGCGTTGGTCAATGCGCCGGACTCGGCCAGCGCCACGATGCCGTCGCCGGCCGCGCCGCTGTGCAAGCCCAGGTCGCGGCGGTCGTGCAGCAGCGCCAGCACCGCCTCGGGCAGTTTGCCGATGCCGATCTGCAGCGTCGCGCCGTCCTCTATCCGTGCCGCGACATGCCGGGCGATGGCGAGTTCGACGGGACTGGGTTCGCTGCGTTCGGGTTCGAGGGGCGGGTGCTCGGCCTCAATGAGCAGATCAAACTCCTCCGCCAGCAGATTGATCCCACCGCAGGTCCACGGAATGTCGGGGTTGACCTCGCCGATCACCACCCGCGCCCGCGCCAACGCGGCGGGCAGGTATTCCTGGATCAGCCCCAGGCTGTGGCGGCCCCGGGCATCGGGCGCAGAGACCTGAACCAGCACCACATCCACCGCCAAGGTGCCGGAACGGATCAGATCGGGCACCTGCGAATAGTGGCCTGGATAGACATCGAAGACCCCGGCAGCGGCGAGCCGGCGATGGGTGCCGCCGGCGATGCAGCCGCCGAAGTCAAACACGTCGGCGTGCTCGGGACGCAGCGTGTCCGAGCTGCCGTAGCTGGCGAAGATCGTCAACCGATCGGTGCCGGCAAGTGCGTGCCGATCCTTCACCAGGGCCCTGGTCAGCGTCAGGGGCTCGGCCATGGCCTGGCCCCACCAGAGGGTGTCGCCGGGACGAATCAGGCTGCGCAGCCGCGCAGCCAGGGTTTGAGTCGCTTGCATGGGGCTGTCTGCCTCGGGAGTCAGTGACCGTAGCCGGTCGCAATCAACTGGAACACCACGCCGATCGCTTCACGGCCGGGAGAGGTGGTGAAGTCACCGGAAATCTCTCCGGCCAGCGACACGACTGAGGTCATCACTACGCCCGCTGCTTCAAGGCGCCGCAGGGACGCCTCTTCCGTGCGTTGACTCAGCCCGCCGCAGGCGTCGACCACCAGGAACACCCGGTAGCCGTGGGCGATGCCGGACAGGGCCAGCCACTGCACCACGATTTCGGTGGCCACGCCGCAGACGATCATCGATTTGCGGCCCGTCGCCTCCAGGGCATCGCGAAAGGCCGGGCTCTCGAACGAGTCGGGGCAGGTCCTGCGGATCTGCTGGAACTTGCTGCGCACGCGGGTGATCTCGGGAATGATCGTTGGGTGGGTGTCTTCGCCCTTGGGGATGCACAAGGCAAGGGTGGGGATGTCGAAGATTTCCGCCAGTCGGGCCAGGCCCGCGGCCGAGCGCACCAGGCTTTGCTGGGGGACGGTCAGGGGCAGATCGGTGATGCCGATCTGCAGGTCGCCCAGTACCAGTACCGCTTCATTCGCCTTCAGTTTCGGTGTCATGGGGTGCTCCTAGGGGTAGAAAGATCATCAGTCACTTGGTCTTGCGCAGCATCAGCCGGGTGACCAGCCGCATGAAACGGCCGGAACCGCTGAGCTTGAGCATCAGGCGTTCGCGCACGCCCCGCAGCAGCCGAGGAAGGAAAGGCAGCCGGCTGCGCTGCTGGCTTTCGTTGCCGAACGCCGGGTTGAGCGGGCATTGCGCGGGAAGATTGAGCAGGGTGCGGTGCAGGCAGTGGTTGTCGCGGTTACATACCACGATCGTATGGTGGTGCCCCTGGCGGACTTTGCGCGGCCAGTCCGGATCGGCCAGCAAGGGCCGTCCCAGCAGGATCATGTCGCCATGGCCTGCGGCGATGGCCCGGGCGGCCGTGACCGGGTCGTGCAGCCCCTGAAGCAGTACGGGCACCGGCAAGACCTGTTTGAAGATTCGGGCCGCGCCGCTGTCGAGCATGCCGCCGTCCCGGTCTGAAAAGATCCGATCAAGACGTTCCGAGCAGCCGTCGAGCAGGGCCACGTAATCGGCACCCGCCTCGACGATCAGCTTGGCGATCCGGGCGAACTCCGCCGGCACCTGTCCGCCTTCCACCGGTTCGGTGCAACTGATCCGCAGGCCGATGGGGAAGTCGGGCCCCGTCTGAGCGCGGATGCCCTCGACGATCTCGACCACGGCCCGTGCGCGGTTCTCCAGGCTGCCGCCGTACCGATCCGTGCGCCAGTTGGTCCAAGGGGAAAGAAAGGACGCGAGGAAATAACTGCCGTGTGCCGGGATCTCCACGCCGTCCCAACCCGCGCGTTGCGCCCTCAGAGCTGCATTGATGCAGGCCTGGCCCAGCTCGCGGATCTCGTCGGCGCTGACCGGCAGCGGCTCCGGCAGCGTCAGTCCGCCGGGAACCACCAGCCCCTTGGGCAATGCCTGCTGGGGAATCACGGTGTTTCTCGCGCTGGCCGAGATCAGCGGCCGTGGGCTTTTGGGCGAACCCATGCGGCCGAACGCCGCCGTCAGCTGGGCGAAGATGGGCACACCATGGGCGTGCACGGCATCGGCCACGCGCTTGAGCTGCGGCACATGGGCCTCGATGTCGAAACGCAGCATCGGGCTGCCGTACTCATCGGCGCAACGTTGCGAGGCGCAGCCGGAGGCGATGATCAGGCCGACGCCGCCCTTGGCCCGGGCCTCAAGGAACGCAATGGTCTGTTCGCTGGCGCGTCCGTCGGGCTCGGGGCTGAGCACGGCCATCGGCGCCAGCACCAAGCGGTTCTTTAGGGTGAGGCGGTTGAGGGTGACCGGCGTGTACAACGGTTGGGTGAGGCTTGCGGTGGCGTTCATGGCCAGGCTCCTAAGGCGGAGCGCCAGACCCGGCTCCGCCGCAATTCGGTGATTCGGCCATCAGTAGCCGACGGTGAAGCGTTGGCGCGGATGGGCCGGGCGCTCCAGCTCATCGATCATCGCCAGGGCGAAGTCCTGCACGGAAATGCGGCTTTCGCCGCGCTCGTCCACCAGCAGCCGGTCGGTGCCCAGACGGAAGCGGCCGGTGCGCTTGCCCGGCTCGATGATGGCGCCGGGGCACAACATGGTCCAGTCCAGGACGGTTTCGCCGCGCAGCAGTTTCAGCGCCTCGCGCGGGCCTTCGGCGGGGCCGCGGTGTTCTTCGGGAAAACCGGGCGCGTCGAGCAGCTCCAGGCCGGGGGCCACCTGCAGCGAACCGCCGCCGCCGACGACGAGCAAGCGCTTGACGTGCGCCTCGCGGGCCGCCTGGACGATGGAGCGGAAGCCGGTCAGGTAATGCTGGCCGTTGTCGTGCTTGCCCCGGCCGCGCAGCGAGACCAGGACGGCGTCGTAGCCTGCGAGCAGGAACGCCAGGTCGGCGGTGTCATAGACATCGCATTGCATGGCGGTCAGGTGCGGGTGTGCGGTCAGGCGCTCAGGTTGGCGCACAAGGCCTGTGACACGGTGGCCGCGCGCGAGCGCTTCGGCCAGCAAGGCGGAACCGATGAAGCCACTGGCTCCGATGAGGGCGATGTTCATGGGTGTTTCCTCGATCAAGGCAAAGGAAGAGGCGAATAGGTGCCCCGCAGCCCCTCGCGGGTAGCCCCGCGCCCGACTGGACGTCGTTCGTGGTCAGCGTCCGATGGCTGGACGCGGGGTTACCCGCCAGGGGCCGCGGGACGCTGTGTTACAGCACTGCGCCGGCCGCGCGCAGGCGCTGTTGCTCTTGCGGCGAGAACCCCCAGTCGGCCAGGGCCGCTTCGGTGTCCTGGCCCGGCCGGGGCGGCGGGTTCTGGATGGCGCCGGGGGTGCGGCTGAAACGCGGGGCCGGGGCCGGCTGGACCACGCCGCCCACTTCGACGAAGCTGCCGCGCTGGCGCACATGGGCGTGCCCCGGCGCCTCGCTCAGCGACAGCACCGGCACGATGCAGGCCTGCGTGCCCTCGGCCCGTACCGCCCATTCGTCGCGGGAGCGGGTCTTGAACACCTCGGCAAAACGCCGCTTCATCAGGGGCCAGCCGGCCTGATCGTGCTGCGCCGGCAAATCCCGTTCCTCCAGGCCGAGCACACCCAAGGCCTCGCGGTAGAAGCGCCCTTCGTTGGCGGCGATGCTGACGTGCTTGCCGTCGAGGGTTTCGTAGACGTTGTACCAAGGCGCACCGGAATCCAGGCGATTGCTGCCGCGCTCATCCTTCCAGTAACCGGCGGCATGAAAGCCGTAGATCAGGGTCATCAGCGACGCGGCGCCGTCGACCATGGCCGCATCCACCACTTGACCACGCCCCGAACCGCGGGCTTCGAGCAGCGCGCTGAGGATGCCCAGCGCGAGGTACAGCGAGCCGCCGCCGAAGTCGCCGACCAGGTTCAGCGGGATCGCCGGTGCTTCACCGGCGCGACCCATGGCGTGCAAGGCGCCGGTCAGCGAGATGTAGTTGACGTCATGCCCCGGCGCGCGGGCCAGAGGACCGTCCTGGCCCCAGCCGGTCATGCGCCCGTAGACCAGGCGCGGGTTGGCCGCCAGGCAAGTGTCGGGGCCGAGCCCCAGGCGCTCCATCACGCCGGGGCGGAAGCCTTCGACCAGAACGTCGGCCTGTTCCACCATGCGCAGCACGGCGGCCGTCGCCTCGGGTTGCTTGAGGTTCATCTGGACGCTGCGCCGGCTGCGGTTGAGCAGTTCGAAACGGGCGTCGATCGGCGCACCGCCGTCATGGCCCGCCGGACGGTCGATCCGCACCACCTCGGCGCCCAGGTCGGCCAGCAGCATGCAGCAGAACGGCGCCGGGCCGATGCTGCCGACCTCGACGATCCTGATCCCCGCGAGCGGGCCTTTCGCTTGTGTTTTCATCAGTGCATCCCGTCTGTGGATTGCGCCGGCTCAACCGGCGTGAAGCAGCTGCCGCAACCGTTCGTTGTCCTGGCCAATCGAAGGCGCCGAGGACAGGGCAGGAGGGCGCTGGCGGTCGAAGGACAACGGCATGCCCACCAGCTCGATCTCGTCATCGCTGGTTTTGCCCAAGATGCCCAGGGCACGGGTCTGCTCGTGGGCATAGAGCTCTTCGGTGGTCTGCACCGAGGCGAAAGGCATGCCCAGTGCGTCGAAGTGCGCTTGCCAATGGGCACGGGGGTGCTGCTTCATGCGTTCGCCGATCAGGCCGTCGATGGCCTTGCGGTTGGCGATGCGCCCGGAGTTGGTGGCGAACCGGGCGTCGGCGGCCCATTCGGGGTGCCCCAAGGCGTCGCACAAGCGGGCGAACAGTGTGTCGTTGGCCGCGCTGATGATGGCGTGACCGTCTGCCGTCTCGTAGGCGCGGTGCGGCACAATGAAGGCCACGCCCGAACCATGGCGCCCGCCGGGATTGCCGTCCGCGGCGTAGTTGGCGATGCCGATGGACATCCAGGCGATCGCGGTCTCCAGCAGCGAACTGTTGACCGTCGCGCCGACCTGCTTGCGTTCGCGCCGCAGCAAGGCGGAGACGATGCCGATCACGGCCCACATGCCCGTGCCGAAATCGCAGATGGACACGCCGGCGCGCACCGGCGCCTGGCCGTCTTCCCCGGTGAGCGTCATGATTCCGGAAAAGGCCTGCATCAGCGGATCGTAGCCGGGCAGGCCGTTCAGCGGACCGAGGTGGCCGTAGGCACCGACCTCGCACACCACCAGTTGTGGTTTGCGCTGGCGCAGGCTGTCGGCATCGAGCCCGTACTGGTCGGCGCTGCCCGGACGCAGGTTGTGCAGGAATACGTCGGCATGGCCGCCGATCAGGTCGTGCAGCGTGGCCAACTGCACCGGATCCTTGATGTCCAGGCAAATGGAGCGCTTGCCGCGGTTGATGGCATGGAACGCGGCGCCGCAGCCTTTCCACTGGCTGGGGCCCCAGCCGCGGGAGGAATCTCCCGACGGGCGCTCCACTTTCCACACTTCTGCGCCCAGGCCGGTCAGCACATGGCCGGCGAACGGCGCCGAGGCGCTGTCGCCCAGTTCCACCACGGTGATGCCCGCCAGGGGCAGGTCGTCTCTTGGATCGTTTGTCATTGTTGTCTCCTTGAGTGGGGGCCGCTTAAGCGCCGTGAGTCATCGGCGGGGCCTGCACACCGCCGCCCGCGGCGACGACCTGCTGCGCCTGGGCCTCGCTCAGGCCATACTCGGTCAGCAGCTGCACGGTGTGTTCGCCCAGCCGGGGCGCCGGGTAACGCTGTTCGGGTTGGCTTTCGCTCCATTGCTGGGGAATGCCGAGCATGCGCAGCAGGCCTTCGCTGGGATGCTGCTGCATTTGGAAGAAGTCGACGGCCTGCATGTGCGCGTCCTGCAGCAAGGTCTGCGGGGTATTCATCTCGATGACCGGAATGTCGGCTTCGGTGAGCAGGGCCAACCATTGTGCCGTCGTCTTGGTCTGGAAGGTGTCGGCCAGGAACTTGTAGAGGTAGGCGATGTATTCCGTGCGGCCGTAGATCGTGCCGTAGCGTGGATCCTCAGCCATGTCCGCCCGGCCGACGGCGAGGAAGAAACGCTGCCAGTGGCGGTCGGTGTAGATGTTCACGCCCAGGTAGCCGTCCTGGGTCTGATAGGGCCGGCGCTCGGCGCTCATCATCCGGGCATAGCCCCAATCGCCGATGGGCGGCTCGAAGGTGTGTCCGTACAGGTGATCGCCGAGCACGAAGTGGGCGAAGGTCTCGAACATCGGCACCTCGACCGATTGCCCGTGGCCGGTCTTTTCCCGGTAGTACAGCGCCATGGCGATGGCGTTGCAGGCGGCCATGCCGACGATGCGGTCGGCGATGGCAGTGGCGACGTAGGCGGGTGGGCCGGACTTGCGCGCCTGCAGCACCGGCATGCCGACGGCGGCCTGGATCAGATCGTCATAGGCGGGGCGGTCGGCGTAGGGGCCGTTCTGGCCGAAGCCGAACGCGCCGCAATAAATGATGCGGGGATTCACGGCCTTGACCTGGTCATAGGCCAGCCCCAGTTTGGCCATGGCCTTGGGACGCAGGCTGTGCAGCACCACGTCGGCCGAGGTGATCATCCGCTGCAGCGCGTGGGCCGCCTCCGGGTGCTTGAGATCCAGCGCGGCGCTGCGCTTGTTGCGGTTCAGGTGCAGAAAAATCGCACTCATGCCCGGGTTGCGGCAGGGGCCCACGCCGCGCGTGGGATCGCCGCAGGGCGCTTCGATCTTGCAGATGTCAGCGCCCATGTCCGCCATCAGCAGCGAGGCGTAAGGGCCCATGAAGTTCGAGGTCAGGTCCAGTACCCGTACCCCTGCAAGCGGTCCTGCCATAACGCTTACTCCGATTCTTGTTATTGGAGGCCTGGCCGGGACCTGGCCCGGCGTGTCGGCCAGGCCAGGTCCTGCGGTCAGGCACGCCGGTACAGGGTCACCACGCAGGCGCCGCCCAGGCCGATGTTGTGCTGCAACGCGATCCGTGCGTTATCGACTTGTCGCTGGCCGGCCTGGCCGCGCAGGTGCCAGACCAACTCGGTGCACTGGGCCAGTCCGGTGGCGCCCAGCGGGTGCCCCTTGGACATCAGGCCGCCGGACGGGTTGACCACGTACTTGCCGCCGTAGGTGTTGTCGCCATCGGCGATGAACCGCTCGGCGCCGCCTTCCGGACACAGGCCCAGCCCTTCGTAGCTGATGACTTCGTTGGGGGTGAAGCAGTCGTGCAGCTCCACCACGTTCACATCCTGCGGGCCTATGCCGGCCGCCTCATAGACCTGCTGCGCGGCGCGGCGGGTCATGTCGGCACCCACCAGGTTCAGCAGGTCGTGCTTGCTGGCCTCAGTGTCGGTGGTCATTGCCTGGGCGACGATCTCCACGGCGCCGGTGATCCCGTGGCGGGCCGCGAAGGCTTCACTGCAGACGATGGCGGCGGCGGCGCCGCAGGTCGGTGGGCAGGCCATCAGGCGAGTCAGGTGAGGATACATCGGCGTGGCTTGCAGCACCTCCTCGACGGTCAGCGGCTTGTTGAACAGCGAGTAGGGGTTGTTGACCGCGTGGTTGCGCGTCTTCACCGCCACCTTGGCGAAGATGTCGGGATTGGCGCCATAGCGGTTGATGTACTCCCAACCCGCCGAACCGAAGGCCTTGATCGCCCGGGGTGCGTCTTGGGGAAGCTCCGGCGCCAACTGCTGCTGGCGCTCGTAGATCCAGCCCACCGGGGAGGTGCGGTCGCCGAAGGCGCTGGCCAGGGCGCCGGGTTTCATCTCCTCGAAGCCGAACGCCAGTGCGCACTCGACCACACCGGACTCCACCGCCTGGCGCGCCAGGAACAGAGCCGACGAACCCGAGGCGCAGTAGTTGTTCAGGTTGAACACCGGAATGCCGGTCATGCCCACGGCGTAGGCGACCCGCTGGCCGCAGGTGCTGTCGCCGTAGACGTAACCGGCGAACGCCTGCTGCACCTGGTCGTAGCGGATGCCCGCATCCGCCAGGGCGCCCTGGATGGCTTTTGCGCCCATCACCTCGTAGGGTTCGTGCGCGCCGGGCTTGGCGAACTTGACCATGTTGACGCCGATGATTCTGGCTTTGTTGCCCATGTCGGATCTCCTTCAGTGCATCAGGTGCAGGTCGCTTTCATCGACATCCAGGACGATGCGCAGGATGGCCTGGCACATGGTCTTGCCGGTGAAGTCGATACGCAGGCTGCGGGTGGCCCCGCCGCCCAGCGAGTTGCGCAGCACGAAGTTCATCGCGTGCAGGGTACGTACCTCGTAGCGATCTACCTTGCCTTTGGCCATGTCGCCGAAAAAGTCCTTCACTCGCTCGGCGGTCAGGTGCTTCTGCAGCAGCGGATAGAAGCGCGGCTCCCGGGCGATGACGGCGATGTTGCTGATGTCGCCCTTGTCGCCGGAACGGGCGTACACCAGGTCTTTCAGTTGCAGCTTGGCCATGTCAAAGCTCCCGGATTTCGACGTTTTGCACGACGTGTTCGCGTGCGATCAGCGTGGGCCAGAGAGCAAACACCTCACGTGGGGCAGGGGTGTTCAGCTGGCCGGTGGATCCGATCGGGCCGGTGCCCATCAGCATCACGCACTCACGGGCGACCTTGCTGGCCTCCGCCCGGTTGGCGCACTTGGCGGCCACCCGGATGCGCACTTCGTTGATGTCAGGGTCGGGCTCAGGTGAGGCTGACCAGTGGCAGGAATCGACGCCGATCATGTCGTAGCGCACTTCCTCGGCCTTGAGGTCGACCATCTCGAAACGCTTTCTGATGATCTCGAACGAGCGTCGCGCCTTGGCCACAGCGTCCGGCCAGGTCACCGACGATTCGACCTCGCCGATGTAGCCGTCGGTGTAGGCGATGCCGGCCTTGAGCGTCGCCGGCGCGGGCTTGCCGCGGGCACCCCAGACCTTGACCCGATCTTTGGCCACTTCCTGCATCTGCACCTGGGTGAAGTCGGTGATGACCTCGGGCATCAAGTAGTTGCCCGGATCGTGCACTTCGTACAGCAGGTGTTCGGTCAGGGTGACCTTGTTGACCAGACCGCCGGTGCCATCGACCTTGGTGATGAACAACTCGCCTTCCTCGTTGACCTCAGCGATCGGGTAGCCGATGTTCCAAGGTTCGGGCACTTCCTTCCACAGACTGGTGATGCCGCCGGAGCACGCCGCCCCGCATTCGATCAAGTGGCCGGCGGTGATGCCGATGGCCAGCCGGTTCCAGTCGTCCCAGGCCCAGCCGAACTCGTGCACCAGCGGAGCGAGGATGGCGGCATCGTCGGTGGCCCGGTCGGAGATGATGATGTCGCAGCCGGCCTGCAAAGCCTCCACGTACCCGTAGGCGCCGGAGTACACGTAGGAGCCGACGATGCGTTCGCGCACCTTGCCCAGGTCGGTGTCGCCGGTGTCCAAGTTGCTGAAGAGCACGCCTTTATCGAGCAAATCCTCGACCTTGCGCTGGATGTCGTTGGTGGTGACGATACCGACCTTGAGCCGGGTGATGCCCACTTCCTTGGCCGCCGCAAGGATGGTGTCGGCGCAGGCCTGGGGATTGGCCGCCCCGGCGTTGGTGAGGATCTTGATGCCTTTTTCCAGGCAGATCGGCAGCACCCCGCGCACCACGGCGCGGATGGCCGGCACGAAGCCGTGCTCCGGGTTTTTCTGACGCATCTTCTGCAACAGCGGAATGGTCGGCTCGCCGAGGAAGTCGTAAGCCAGGTACTGCACGTTGCCGTGCTTGGCGATCTCGATGGCGGGGTCGAGGTTGTCACCCCAGAACCCGCTGCCGGAACCGATACGGATAGTCTTCATGGCGATCAGCCTTTGGGGGTAGGCAGGGTGGAGGCCACCAGGGCATCGAGGTCCTCGCGCTTGCGCAGCATCAGCAGGCTCCATTCGCCTTGCTGCACCACGTCGCCGTCCTGGTTGAGCACCTGCATAAGAAATTTGATCACGCCGTACTTGTCGTCCTTGACCTTTTTGCCGATCACGGTGGCTCGGGCATAGACGGTGTCATCGATCAGCACGGGCTTGAGGAAGCGCATGTTGTCGATGCCGTAGTTGGCCTGGAAGCCCAGGCCGAACTGCACCAGGCCGGTGGCGATGGAGTAGGTGAGCGCACCTTGCACCAGTCGTTTGCCGAAGCGGGTCTTGGACGAATAGACGGTGTTGGAGTGGATCGCGATCCAGTTGCCGGTCAGCGCGCAGTAGTTCACCACGTCGGTTTCGGTGATGGTGCGGCCACCGGAGGCGAACACCTGGCCTTCTTCCAGTTCGTCGAAGGTCTGGTTGATCTGGTTGTTGATCAGACTCATGGCTGTTTCCTTGATGGGTGACTGACTGCGGCGTTAGTTCAGGCGCATGGATTTGGCGATGATGGTCCGCTGGATCTGCGAGGTACCGCCACCGATGGTGCATTGCACGCTTTCGCGCAGGTAGCGCTCCATGTCTGCCTCGGGCAGGTTGGCGAAGCCGCCCAGGATCTGCATGCCGTCGAGGGCGCATTGCTTGAGGGTTTCGGAGGCGTACAGCTTGGCCATGGACGTTTCTTTCGGCGCGGGCTGGCCCTCGGACTTGAGTGCAGCGGCGCGGTAGACCAGCAGGCGGGCCGCATCGACGCGGGTTTGGTTCTCGGCCAGCATGTGCTTGAGCACCTGGAAATTGAAGATCGGCTGGCCGAACTGGGTACGCTGGTGCGCGTAGCGGTTGGCGTTGTTCACGGCCTCCTGCGCGTTGCCGGTGTAGGCGCCGGCGACGGCGCAGCGCTCAAGCTCCAGGTGGTTGAGGATGATCTCGTGGCCCTGACCTTCGACGCCGAGGATCGCATCACCGGGCACGATGACGTCGTCGAGGAAGATTTCGGTGGTGCCGGTCGCATGGCGCGACAGCGTCGGCAGCTTGTTGATGACCATGCCGGGGGTGTCGTTGGGGATCAGCAGCATGGTCAGGCCGCCATGCTTGTCCTTCATGTCGGTGCGTACGAGCATTGCGATAACGGTGTTGTCGGCCTGGGCTCCGGAGCAGAACATCTTCGCGCCGTTGATGACCCAGTCGCCGTTCTCGTTGCGACGGGCATGGGTCTTGGTGGCGAACACGTCCGAACCGGCATCGGGCTCTGTCATCGACACCGAGAAGCGGATCTTGCCTTCGATGAAGGGCTGGATGTACTTGTCGCGCTGCGCCTGTGTGCCGTACTTGGCGATGTTCATCGCCGTGAAGGTCGGCACGAGGATGGCGGCAGCGAAGTCGAAGCCGTACTTGCCCAGGCCCTCGGACATCAGCACGTAGTCGAAGATGCTGCCGCCGGCGCCGCCTTCTTCTTCCGAGAACAGCAGGCCCAGCCATCCTTGCTGCGCGATTTTCTCGTAGGCCTCATAGGGGTAGTCGCGGTTCTGGTCGCATTTGCGGATGTATTCGACGGTGACTTCGTTGTCCATGAAGCGGTTCACGCTGTCGAGCCACATCTGCTGCGATTGGTCGAGGAAGTTGGCCATGGCCGGGGTCCTTTTTATGTTGTTGAGTAGACACCCCGTAAGCTAGGGCGCAGGGCCGGGCAATCCAAGTTGCGAATTTCGAAGTCGGATTTCTAGGGAAATGAAGTGGCCGCGCAGGTCTTTTCCGGGCACGGGATTGCACCGGGCAGAGCGCCGGTGCACGGGGACGGGACAACGTGAAGCCGGGTGCCGCCGACGCTGCTCTTGCGCGATCGGTGCACTCACGCAAGATGCGCAACGGTGCCGCAAGGGCATCGGGAGAGGGCTGCCGCACCGGTTGGCGGGCGACAGCCGGAGAGGGCGGAAACGGTCAGACGGCGGTTCGGTCCAGCACCACGGTCTTGGATTCCAGGAACGCTTCGAGGCCGCCTTCGCCGCCCTCGCGGCCGATCCCGGACTGCTTGAATCCGCCGAAACCGATCGAGAAGTCATACCGCGAGGCATTGTGTCCGACGGTGCCCGAGCGCAGTTGCCGCGCCACGCGCATCGCCCGTTCGGGGTCGTGAGTGAATACGGCGGCGTTCAGGCCGAAGTGGCTGTCGTTGGCCAGATCGATCGCATGACGTTCGTCGTCGGCGCAGATGACTGACAGCACCGGGCCGAAGAACTCATTGCGGGCGGCGAACGAACGGTTGTCGACATGGGCCAACACCGTGGGCTCGAAAAAGAAGCCTCGTCGCAGATGCGCCGGCCGGCGGCCGCCCGTGGCAAGCTGCGCACCGTCGGCGAGGCTCGCGGCGACCAGCCGTTCGACGCTGTCGCGCTGTCGCCCCGTGGCCAGTGGGCCCATGGCGGTGCCCGAGTCGAAGGGGTCGCCGAGCACGGCTTCGCGGGCGGCGCACACCAAGGCCTCGACCATGGCGTCGTGTTTGGCCCGGGGCACGATGATGCGGGTCAGGCTGGCGCACACCTGGCCGCTCAGATAACTGAAGTACGGTGTGCCCAACGCCTTGGCGGCCGTCTCGATATCGTAGTCGTCGAGCACCACGGCAGGGGACTTGCCCCCCAGCTCCAGCGTCACCCGCGCCACCCGTTCGGCGGCCACGGCACCGATGCGTCGGCCTGCGGCGGTGGAGCCGGTGAAGGTGATCTTGTCCACGTCCGGGTCGCTCACCAGGGCTTCGGAGACATCGCGGTCGGCGGTCAACATGTTCACCACGCCGGGCGGCAGGCCGACGTCCTGGCAGATCTGCGCGAACAGGTGGCCGGAGCAGGGCGCCTCGGGCGAGTTCTTGATGATCACCGTGCAGCCGGCCAGCAGCGCCGGCGCGACCTTGTAGGCGATCAGGCCGGCGGGGCCGTTCCAGGGCACGATGGCCACGGCCACTCCGACCGGTTCTTGCACGTTGTAGCCCTGGTGGCCGCTGGTCGACCGCACCGGTTTGATGAACGGATAGGTGTGAGCCATGGCCGCGTACTGCCGGAAGGCACCGCTGAGGTACTGGCCGACCCGGGGTTGGGCGATCCGGTAAAGCACGCCGGACTCCGTGGTCCAGATGCGCGCGAAGTCATCGTTCAGCGCTTCGAGGCGTTCGGCGATCTTCTCAAGATACCCGGCGCGCTCGACGGGCGTCATGCGCGGCCAGGGCCCATGGTCGAAGGCTCGCCGTGCGGCCTGCACCGCTGCGGCCGCGTCCGCGTGTTCCGCCCTGGCGACTTGGGCGGCCACCGCTTCGGTGGCGCAGTTGAGCACCGCGAATGTTCCGGATGTCGAGGGTTTGACCCATTGCCCGCCAATGAACAGGCGGTCGGCATGGGGAACGTTGAGTGTGGTGTCAGTCATCGCTGTGGAGTCTCCTTGAACGTCAGGCCGCGAGGGGGCGGGCCGTGAGCGCATCCGCACGGATCATGTCCGCGCCTTTTTCGCCGATCATGATGCAGGGCGCATTGGTGTTGCCGGTGGGGATGACGGGCATGACCGACGCATCGATCACCCGCAGGCGGCGCACGCCGTGGACCCGCAGCCGGGCGTCGACCACGGCCGCGGCGTCACGGCCCATCTTGCAGGTGCCCACCGGATGCCAACCGGTGCCGCCGAAGCGCTTGAGGTAATCGAACAGCTGTTCGTCGCTGGCGCAGTGGGCGCCGGGCTTGATCTCCTCGCTCACCCGCTCTCGCAGGGGCGAGGTCTGCAGGATCTGGCGCAACTGGCGCAGCCCGGCGATGTGCCGGCGTACGTCACGCTCATCGCTGAAGTAGTTGGGATGCAGCACCGGTGGCTGGAGCGGGTCGGCGCTGGCCAGTTCCAGGTGCCCGCGCGATTCCGGCGAAAGCAGCACCACCGAGCCGGAGATCCCCGGGAAACGGTCGGCGGCCACTTCCCCGGACGGCGTGGCCGAAAAGCTCATGGGGTTGAGCGACAACTGCAGGTCGACCGGGCCGCCCGGTTCGCTGCGGGTGTAGGCAGTCACGGGCGCAGCGCCGAGCGCAAGGTAGCCGCCATGGGTGAGCACATAACGGGCGCCCTCCAGGTACTTGCGCAGTCCGCTCAGGCGATGGTTCACCGAGCTGTCCGACGAACAGCGCCAGGCGAACGAGGCATACCAGTGATCCTGCAGGTTGCGCCCCACGCCCGGCAGATCGCTGTGCACGGCGATGCCGTGGCGCCGCAACTGCACAGCGTCACCGATGCCCGACAGCAGGAGCAGTTGCGGGGAGGCGATGGCACCCGCGCTCAGGATCACTTCGCGTCTGGCCGTGATGGCGCGGCGTTGGCCTTCGTGCAGTACCTCGACGCCGCTGGCCTCCTGTCCCTCCAGCAGTATTCTCGTTACGTGCGCATTGCTGAGGATGTCGAGGTTGGAGCGGTGCCGCACTGGCTCGACAAACGCCTTGTAGGCCGAATGGCGCTGTCCGTTCCTGATCGTGTACTGGCGGATGCCGACGGCCGGGTAGGGCGGCGCGTTCAGGTCGTCGGAACGCGGGATGCCGACATTGGCGCAGGCGGTGATGAAGTCCCGGGCCGTCGGGTGGACTTCCGTCGGGTCGCTGACGCACAACGGGCCGAGCTCACCGTGGTAGGGGCCGGCGCCCCGTACGTTGCTTTCGGAACGCATGAAGTAGGGCAGCACCTCGTTCCAGGCCCAGCCCGGATTGCCCAGCCGCGCCCAACGGTCATAGTCTTCGGGCTGGCCGCGCATGTAGATCATGCCGTTGATGGCGCTGCTGCCGCCCAACCCCTTGCCGCGATCCCACTGCACCTGACGGCCGTCGAGGGTGTCGACGGGAGCGGTCCTGAAACGCCAGTTGAAGCGTTCGCTGCCGAACAGCCTGGCCATGCCGGCCGGGGTGTTGACCCAGAAGTCGTCCATGCTGGCGCCGGCCTCGATCAGCAGCACCCGCACGCGGGGATTCTCGCTGAGCCGGCTGGCGACCACACAGCCCGACGAGCCGGCGCCGACGACGATGTAGTCATAGCTCTGCATCGTGCACCTCTGCCAGCATTGCATCGGGCGCGGGGGAAGGTCTCGCGACTCGGTTCATATTGCCTCCTGTTATTTTTGTAGGGCTTTTCCGGTGAGCGCGTGGAACCTGCACGCTATCAAACAAGCCTGCGTCGGGGTTAAGGGATCCATGTGAGAAAAGCTGAAGCGCCGATTCGAAAATCACGACTTGGTCGGGCATCGGCATCCCCCCGAACATGGAGCTTTCCCCTGCCTTGGCTGAGCTTTGTGACATGACACTACGCATGCGGCTTCCCGGAACCCCTATCCCGATGCACACCTGGATCGGCGCTGACGGCAATCAACTTTGCGGCGACAGCTGGGGAGATCCCTCGGCACCGCCGGTGGTGCTGCTGCACGGCGGCGGACAGACACGCCACTCTTGGCGGCACACCGCGCATGAACTGGCACGGTCCGGCTTCTTTGCATTGGCCTACGACGCACGCGGCCATGGCGATTCAGACTGGGTGGACGATGGCGACTACAGCGAAGTCGCCATGGCACGGGACCTGGCCTGCCTGATTCGCCTGCTCGGTGCGCCGCCCGTGCTGATCGGCGCCTCAATGGGCGGGCTGACCAGCCTTGCGGCTCTGGGGAACGGGATCGTGGAGGCGTCCGCGCTGATTCTGGCGGACGTGGCCCATCGATCGTCGGACAACGGTGTCGGGCGGGTGCGTGACTTCATGGGGCAATATGCCCAGGGCTTCGTTTCGCTCGATGAGGCCGCCGACGCCATCACGCGCTACCGGGGCGAGCCCCGTCCGCCGAGGCATAAGAACGGCCTGTCCAAGAACCTGCGCCGGGCGGATGACGGGCGGTTCTATTGGCACTGGGATCCGCGGTTCCTCAATGGCCGTGACGACCTGGCCTCGCGGGCCTCTTGGCTCGGGCAGTGCGCGCGGAAGATCTCGGTGCCCACCTTGGTGGTGCGGGGCGAGCGCTCCGACGTCTTGAGTCGTGAGGCGGTGGCCGAGTTCCTGACGTTGTGCCCGTCCGCCAGCCAAATCGAGGTGCAAGGGGCAGGGCACATGCTGACCGGCGACGACAACGACGCGTTCGGCAAGGTCGCGGTTGAGTTCATCCGCAAGGTCGGCCGCTGAGGGGCTGACCAATACGCCCGCTCCTGCCTTGTCCGGTCAGGCAGAAGCGGGCGCCCCGGGTCAGAACAGAGACAGCGTGTACGTCACCAGCAACCGGTTCTGACTCTGGTTCGGCACCGCTTCGCTGTGCAGCAGGGCGTTGAGCCAGACGAAACCGAGTCCCTTGAACGATCCGCTCTGGATCACGTACCCCAATGACAGGTCGCGCTCCCATTCGCGCTGGTCGCCGCCTTTGGCGTTTTTGATCGAGTCGGAGTCTAGGTACATGATCGACGTGGTCAAGCCCGGAACGCCGAGCGCGGCGAAGTCATACCCGTACTGTGCGTAGCGCGTGGCCTGGCCCGCCCGGGTGAAGTTGGAGGCGAGACGGTCGGTGTACAGGTAGGTGCTCGACCCTGCGGCTTCGACCCCGCCGCCCAGGCTTGCCTGGTTCGGCTGGACGAAGGCGCTGTGGTCGGAGACCTTCTGGTAGCCGGCGAGCAAGCTGTGGCCGTTGACGGTGTAGGTGAACGTCGCACTCCAAGTGTCGTTGTCGATCTTGCCGTCACCGTCCTGGGTGAAGCCGGCCACCTGATAGCCGCTTTGGCCGTCTGCGTTGGCGCCCTGGGCGCGGCTGCGGAAATAACGCAGGTCGGTCTTTAGCTTTTGCGTCTCGCCGATGGGCAGCGTGTGCACGGCACCGATGAAGTCCTGGCGGTAATAGTCCTTGAGCGAGGCGTGGTAGTACTGCAGCAGCAGGTTGCTGCCCAGCTTGTAGTCGAACCCGGCGAAGGTGAAGCTGTCGCTCTGTTCGCGTCCACCGCCCACCGCCAGTCCCGTGCGGTCGGTCGATCCGCGCCCTGTGGCCTTGTCCAGTTTGCCGCCGACCAGCGTTAGGCCGTCCAGTTCGCTGGAGGTGACCATCGCGCCCTGAAAGGTCTGCTGCAGCAGGCGCCCGTCGTTGGCGACCAGGATGGGTAGCTTGGGAAACAGCGTGCCGGCCAGCAATTCGGTCTTCGACGCCTTCATCTTGAACGTCACGCCAAGCCTGCTCCATTCATCAGCCGGACCGTCACCGTCCGAAGGGATCATGGAGCTGCCCTGATGGCGGCCTCTGCCGCTGTCGAGGGTCACGCCCATCAAGCCCAGGGCGTTGATCCCGACGCCGACCGGCCCGTCGGTGTAGCCGGACTGATAGTCCAGCTTGAAGCCCTGCGCCAGCTCGGCGGTCCGAGAGGGGCCGCTGGTGTTGTCGCGGTAGTCGTTGTCGTAATACAGCGTGCGCAAGCCAAGGTTCAGCTTGCTGTCGGTGACGAAGTCGGCGTGGGCGGCCATCGGGAAGATGGGGCTCAACGTCACGATCAACGCGAGTGGAAGTTGCTTTGCTTCAGCCACACTACAACCCTCTTTTTATTGTTTTCAGGCAGACGCGCGCACGTCGGCAACCGGGTTGCCGGCGATGATCGGCGGGCTTGTCGTTGACGGTCGCGGCAGGAATGTTCACGCATTGGCGCGACGCGGCGCGATCCGTCGGGGTCACTATTGGAGCAGGGGCAGAGCCGCTCAAGTGACCATTCCTGAAGCCCCGCTTCAGTCCCGCTGAAGCGCCCGCAAAGCCTTGCGCCAGAGCGTCCGGAAAAAACGCGTGGACAGGCGAGCCGTGCAGTAATGGGCAAGCGGTCGGGCGGGTGAGGGGGTATAGTCGATGGCAGCGTGAAACCGTGTGGATGCCGGTCGGCGACAGGCTGCAGCCGGCATCCGCTCAATAATGACAAGACGATTCGCACACCTTCAGAGCGCCTATGACTTTCAACAAGATGCACCTCATCCGCCAGGTAGATCTGTTCACCCTGAAGCTGTTCCTGTCCGCCGTGGAGGAACAGCAGATCGGGCTCGCGGCCATACGCGAGAACATCGCCGCCTCGACCGCGACCAAGCGCATCCAGGATCTTGAGGAAATCGCCGGAGTGAAACTGCTGGAGCGCAATCCCAAGGGCGTGCAGCCCAGCCCGGCCGGTGCGGTGCTGGTGCGTTACCTGCGCTCGATCTTCGGCCAGCTCGACGACATGCGCGCAGAGATCAGCTCGTTCACCGAAGGGGTCCGCGGTGATGTGCGTGTGGCCTCGGTACGCTCGATCCTGGCGCCGTTCCTGGCGCGCGAGCTGGGCAACTATGCCCATGATTATCCGTTGATCGAACTGCACATCAGCGAAGTGGAGAATGCCGAGATCGTGCGCACCGTGGCCAATGGCGAGACCGACGTGGGCGTCTTCGCGATGGCTCACGAGATCGACCTGAGCGGCGTCGACGTCACGCCTTACCGCAAGGACCGGATGGTGGCCATCGTGCCCCGCGACCATGCGCTGGCCGGCCGGGCCAGCGTGTCCTTCGAGGACTTGCTGCCGGAAAGCATCATTGCGGTGAAAGCCATGCTGCCGGTATTTCGCGTCGCGGCGAAGCGCCTGGGGCAGGAATTCGAGGCGCGCTTCACGGTGCGCAGCACCGGCGTTGCGATCAGCCTGGTCCAGGCCGGCTTCGGCGTCACCGTACAGCCGGAGTGCCATGTCAGCCGGGACATGCTGGATACCGTCGCCGTCCTGGACCTGGCCGAGCCCTGGGCCAACCGCATCATCGCGATTGCCACGCCTCACGGGCGCTTGCCGAGCCCCGCCGCGCGCACCTTGCTGGAGTATCTGACCAGCCCGCCCGGCGCCGCCAAGTCATAAAGCGTTCAACGGCTGCGGGCCTGTCGCTCGAGCGCCTCACGGTGTTCGGGCGCGGCCACGGCGATGAGCCGGTTCACCCGTTGGGCGAGCGACAGCCCGCGCAGGTCGGCGACGCCATGTTCGGTGATGATCACGCAGCCGTCGCTGCGCGGCACCGTCACCGGCCCTGACAGCGAGGCCACGATCCGGCTGCGGTTGCCGGCGGTGGAGGGCAGGGCAATGATGGGCACGCCGCCCCGGCTCGATTGCGCGGCACGGAGAAAGTCGAGAATGCCGCCGACACCGCCCACGTAACGGTCGCCCGCCACCTCCGAATTCACTTGCCCGCCGAGGTCGACCTCGATGGCCGAGTTGATCGCCACGAAACGGTCGAGCTTGCCCAGCACATGGGGGCTGTGGGTGTAGTCGGTGCCGCGCAGTTCCAATGCGTCGTTCAAGTGCGCGTAGCGCCGCACGGTGTCGCTGCCGATCAGCACGCCGCCCACTGATACGCCGACGTCGATCCCCTTGCAGCTGTTGGTGATCACGCCTGCCTGCGCCAGGGTGGCGATGCCGTCGCCGATGGCCCCGGAGTGCACGCCAAGTTCGCGCCTGTCGCGCAACTGCGCCAGCACCGCGTCGGGAATGTTGCCGATGCCGGTCTGCAATGTGGCGCCGTCCTCGATGAATCCGGCGACATGCCGTCCGATGGCGGTTTCGAGCGGGCCCGGAGCCGATGCCGGCGCACTGACGGACGTCAAGGAAGAAGGGATCATCAGAGCAAAATCGGAGGCTTGCAGGTAGGGGCCACCATAGGTCCAAGGCACCGACGGATCGACCTCCGCCAGAATTACCCGTGCGCTGCGCAGCGCCGGCAGCAGGTACTCCCGCGCCAGGCCCAGGCTGTACCGCCCCAAGGCATCGGGGGGCGAGACCTGCAGCATCAGCACATCGATGCGCAACATCCTCTGTTCGATCAGGCGAGGAAACTGCGAGTAGTGCACCGGCAGGATGTCCAGCACGCCGGCCTGGGCCAGGGCGCGGTTGGTGCCGCTTCCGCAGTAGGCCAGAAAGTCGATGGCATCGGCCTGTTCGGGGCGCAGCAGGTCGCTCTGGCCGATCCCGAGGAACACCCGCAGGCGACCTAGGGCATGGCGTTGGTTGACCAGCGCCTGTATCAAGGTCAGGGGCTCGGCGTTGGCCTGTCCCCACATGACGGTGTCGCCGGGGCGGATCAGCCGCGTCAGGTCGGGGAAGGCGGTCGTGTCGGGCTGTGGTAAGTGCGGTGTGTTCATGGAGGTATCGGCGTGTCCTGGCCTGTGGGTCGCCTGATCTTTGATCCTGTCCCCGTCCGGAACAAATGATGATTACGCAAGCCTGGCTTCGCGGGTGACGAATCGGTGCCGGCCCTGCGCATTCGGCTGTATCGAACCGGCGGTTCGGAAAACACGCATTGAACGGGCGGCTGCCAGCCATCAGCATCGTGCCCGTGCCCCTTTGCCCGAAGTGCACCGCATGGCTCATGCGCGCGCGGGCGTTCCCTTTTCGATAGAACGGTAGGTCGATGCGGTTTCCCGATGCCCCCTTGAAAACACCCTGGATACACTCACGTTGTCAGGCGGGAGGGCATTGCTGATGCAAGAGCCCACCGACGGGGCCCAGGCGACAAGCTTCAGTGGGGCCAGTGCGGCCCGACTGTCCGGGACGTTCCTGATCTCCGGCTTCGTCATGGCGGCCTTGGGATCCTCACGCCTGATCGTTCCGTTGATCGCCATTTCGTTGGGCGCCGGCAGCATGCTGGTCGGCGTGATAGCCGCAGCCTGCACCGCCATGCCGATGGTGCTGAGCGTTGCGTTCGGACGCTGGATGGACCGTGCCGGCACGTTGCCGGCGATAGGGCTGGCGACTTCGATGATCATCTTCGCTTCATTGCTGTACTGGGCGCTGCCGAGCCGCTACACCCTACT
Organism: Pseudomonas sp. NPDC089534; assembly: GCF_044749305.1. NCBI lineage: Bacteria > Pseudomonadati > Pseudomonadota > Gammaproteobacteria > Pseudomonadales > Pseudomonadaceae > Pseudomonas > Pseudomonas sp. NPDC089534. Next base: position 144,230 of record NZ_JBIVHR010000001.1, read on the forward strand.
GGCCGTATCAGGGCTGATCGGCACCGCCGGGGTGTTCACCCACATGGCGGCGACGCGGGCGGTCGGGCTCGGGGTCAAGGTCAGCGAGCGGGCGAAATCGCTGGGCTACCTGGTGCTCAGCTATTCGCTGTTCAACTTTTTCGGGCCGGTCATCGCCTCGCATGCCTTCGAGCATTTCGGTGCGGTGCCGGCCATCGGCGTGCTGGGGCTGTTCGCGCTGCTCTCGGTCATCGGCACCCGCGCCGTCCCTCACTTCTATGCGCGGGAGGAGCAGAGGGCGGCCGACGCCTCGGGGCCGCGCAGGGCCTATGACCTGCTGAAGACCGGCGACCTGCGCCTGTGGATCGTGATCAGCGGCATCTTCACCGCCAACCAGACGCTGTACCCGTTCATCCTGTCGCTGCATGCCGCGCAAATCGGCCTTGCCGCCTCACAGGCCGGCTGGATGCTCGGCGCCTTCGCCTTCGGCACCCTGACTTCGCGGTTCTGCACGCCATTGCTGGTCAAGCACGCCAATCCGAACATCACGTTGGTGATTGCCTTGGTGCTCGCGGCGGGCATCTACGCGGTCATCCCGTCCGCCCACGGCACCGTTTCGCTGGTGGTGCTGAGTGCAGCCCTGGGATTGCCCTTGGGCATCGGTGCGCCGGTGTCGCTGGCGCTGATCTACGAGGTGGCGCCGCCGGGGCGCGTGAATGAGGCGTTGGGGATTTCCATGTCGGTGAACAACCTGCTGCAGACCGTGTTCCCGATGCTCATCGGCGTGGCGGCCTCCAGCCTGGGTGTGGCACCGATGGTCTGGGTCTGGTCGCTGGTTATCCTGGTCAGCGCCTGCATGATCATGCTGCGCCGCCATCAACTGGAGCGCGGTGCCGCCTGAGGGTCATGGCGCAGCACGTCGAGCAGCCAAAGGAACGCGGCCGAACGGTGCAGGCGGCTGGGGTAGTAGAGGTAGTAGGGCTCGAAGGTCTTGCACCAGCCGTTCAGCACCTCGACCAGTTCGCCGCGCTCGAGCAGGCCCAGCACGTATTCGCGCGGCAGGTAGGCCAGGCCCAGTCCGGCGAGCGCGGCGTCCCGGGCCGAGGCGATGTTGTTGCCGACGAACTGACCGTCGACCTTGATGCGCTGTTCCTTGCCGGCCTTGGCGAAGACCCAGGGAAAGTACTCGCCGTGTGTGGGCAGGCGCAGGTTGATGCAGGCGTGTTCGGTCAGCGCTTGCGGGTTCCGGGGGGCGGGGTGCCGCGCCAGATAATCGGGTGAGGCGACCACCGTCATAGGGTGCGGCGGGCTGATCTGCACGGCGATCATGTCCCGGGCGACCAGTCCGCCGCGCCGCACCCCGGCGTCGTAGCGGCCAGTGACGATGTCGCTCAGGCCGTAGTCGATGCTCAGCTCGACACAGATGTCCGGCTCGGCGGGCAAGGCCCGGCTGATGGCCGGCTGGAGCACGTTGAGCACCGCGTACTCATCGGCGTTGATGCGCACGGTGCCCGCCGGCCTGTCGCGCAGTTCAGTGATTTCCTGCAGGCCGGCGTCGATCTGCGCCATGGCCGGGCCGACCCGCTGCAGCAGTTTTTCTCCGGCCGGCGTCAGCGACACGCTGCGGGTGGTGCGGGCGAACAGGCGCAGTTCCAGGCGCGCCTCAAGGCCCCGGATCACCTGGCTGAGCGCCGACTGGGAGATGCCCAGGCGCGCCGCCGCCCGGGTGAAGTTGCCTTCTTCCGCCACCATCAGGAAGGCGGTGAGATCCTTGAGGTTGTTTCCGTTCATTAAGAAGCCTGGCTAATAACCGCATGCTGATTTTGCGGGATTATAACCGGGTCGCGGTCGCCGTAAACTTCTTCCACACCGACACTCAATGAGGTTCGACATGAAGGCAGTCAACTTTCCCAGCGGCGGCGAGACCTTGGCCGGCGTTCTGCATCTTCCGAAAGGGTTCTCGGAAGACCGCAAATACGCAGCCGTCGTCTGCACCCATCCCGCCGGAGGCGTGAAAGAACAGACCAGCGGACTGTACGCTGAGCGTCTGGCCGCTCAAGGCTTCGTCGCTTTGGCGTTCGATGCGTCGTACCAAGGCGAGAGCAGCGGCCAGCCGCGGCAGTTGGAGAATCCTTATGTGCGGATCGAAGACATCAGCGCCGCTGTCGACTACCTGACGACGCTGGCTTATGTCGACCGTGACCGAATCGGCGCCATGGGCATCTGCGCCGGCGGCGCCTATACCGCCGCAGCGGCCATGGGCGATCGGCGCATCAAGGCCGTGGGCACTGTCAGTGCCGCCAATTACGGCGCGATCCTGCGTCAGGGGTGGGACGGCACGGGCAAGCCGCAGGATGGGTTCGCACTACTGGAGGCTGCAGTCAACGCACGCACGGAAGAGGCCAACGGCAGCGAAACCGCCTATTTCCCGATCGTGCCCGGTAGCCGCGAAGAAGCGCCCAACGCAGACCTGGCCGAGGCCGTGGATTACTACCGCACCCCACGGGCCCAGAACCTTCGTTCGCCGAGCAAGGCGCCGCTGCGCAGCCTGATGCAGTTGGCCACGTTCGATGCCTTTCACTTGGTGGACCTGTTCCTGACCCAGCCGATCCAGATCGTCGCCGGTGCCGAAGCCGGAACGCGATGGATCAGCGAAGACCTGTACCGACGGGCCGCGAGTAAGAACAAGCACCTGCACCTGGTGCCCGGCGGTTCGCACATTGGCCTGTACGACAAGCCCGAGCTGGTGGCCGAAGCCATGGCCAAGCTGGGCCCATTCTTCAAACAGCACCTTTAATCGAGGTACAACCCATGAAAAGCATCACGTTCAAAAACCGTCTGTGGACTGTGGCCGCCGACATTCGCTTCCCCAAGGATTTCGATGAAAGCCGCCAGTACCCGGCGATCATCTGCGCCCACCCCATCAGCAGCTGCAAGGAGCAGACGTCCGGCGCCATCTACGGCGAGAAACTGGCCGAGCAGGGCTTCATCACCCTGGCCTTCGATGCGTCCACCCAGGGCGCCAGCGGCGGCGAGCCGCGCTTCAGTGAAGACCCGAGCCTGCGGGTCGAGGATTTCCGTTGCGCCGTGGACTATCTGGTGACGCTGCCGTATGTCGACGAGTCGCGGATCGGCGTGCTGGGCGTCTGCGGGGGTGGCGGCTACGCCGTCAACGCGGCGATGACCGAACGCCGGATCAAGGCCGTGGGCACCGTGGTGGCCGCCAATTACGGGCGGATCATGCGTGAAGGCGACATGAGCGCCGACGCCGCGCTGAAGACCCTGGAAGCCATCGGCAAACAGCGCACCGCCGAGGCGCGGGGCGCGGATCCGCTGGTGGTGACCTACATCCCCAACTCCCAGGCCGAGTGCGAGCAGGCCGGCATCCGCGATGTGGATGTGATGCAGGCCGTCGACTACTACAAGACGCCGCGGGGCCAACAGCCCGGTTCGCCGAACCAACTGCGCTTCACCAGCGTGGCGCCGGCCTTGGGCTGGGACGCGTTCTTCCTCGCCGAGCGTCTGCTGACGCAACCGCTGCACATTGTCGTCGGCGGCGGGGCTCCCGGTGCGTTCGGTTCGTTCCGCGACGGTTTCGACCTGTTCGACCGCGCCCGTTCCGGCGACAAGACCCTGCAGGTGGTCGAAGGGGCGACCCACTACGACCTGTATGACCAGCCGGGGCCGGTGGCCAAGGCCCTGGAGCAGTTGGTGCCGTTCTTTCGCAAGCACCTCTGAGCGCATCGGCAGCACCCGCGCCCCCACCAGGCTCTGGCCTGGTGGGGGCGCGGGCGTTTTGCGACCGGGATCAGATCGGTGTGTCGGCGACTCCGCCGTCGGCCCGCAGCGCCGCGCCGGTGGTGGCCGAGGACAGCGTCGAGCAGGTGTAGAGCACGAGGTTGGCGACTTCCTCCGCGCTCTGGAACCGCTGGGTGATCGAGGAAGGGCGCATGGCCTTGACCAGGTCGGCGCCTTGTTCCTCGATCGTCTTGCCCGTGCGGCGGATCTGCTCTTGCAGCATGCCTTCCACGCCTTCGCTCAGGGTCGGGCCGGGCAACACTGCGTTCACCGTCACGCCGGTGCCGGCCATGCGTTTGGCCAGGCCGCGGGACAAGCCGAGGAGGGCGGTCTTGGTGGTGGCGTAGTGCAGCATGTCGGGCGGCGTGCTGATGCCGCACTCTGAGCCGATGAACACCACGCGTCCCCAGTCCTTGTCGGCCATGCCCGGCAGGTAAGCGCGCGACAGCCTTACGCCGGACATGATATTCACCGCCCAATACGTATCCCAGGCCTCATCGGCGGTCTCGAAGAAGTCGGCCACCTCGAAGATGGCGGCGTTGTTGACCAGGATGTCGCAACGGGGCACCTGCTTGAGCAACCTGTTGCAGCCGGCGGCGCTGCCCAGGTCGGCCTCCACGCCCTGCAGGCGGGCATCGGGGTGCAGATGCCGGAGCCTGTCCAGCGCGGCGTCGACCTTGTCCTGCCCCAGGCCGTTGATGACGACTTCGGCACCGGACTCGAGCAACGCCTTGGCGATGGCGAAGCCGATGCCTTGTGTGCCGCCGGTCACGACGGCGATTTTTCCGTTCAGATTGAACGCCATGGGATATTGCCTTCTTTTGGTGAGTGTCAGGGTGCCCGGGCGGGGAGCCGACGCGTCTGCATCGGCGTCGCTCCGGGGGGATCGTTGGAGCCGGAATCAGAAGATGTGCAGGTAGCGCAGACGGAACTGCTGGCTCACCTTGAAGCCGTTCTCGACATCGGTGTCCCGGTAGAGCCCCAGCAGGATTTGGTCAGAGCGGCTGAGGAAGGTACTGGCCTCAATGAAGAAGCCCGTCGTGGCAATGCGGTCGTCCTGCCAACGATCGTCCAGCTTTGTCTGGCCCCCGAAGTCGCGGTACACGCCCGCACCGGCCAGCGTGTGGCCTGCGTCGTTGAACTGATGGGTCAGCGCTGCCTTGGTTTCGTACCAGGGTCGTTGGCGCAGGGTCTTGCGGTCGGGACCGTAGTCGTCGTTGTGTGCGTAGGCCGTGCCTTCGCCCACCAGTTCCAGGTTGAACCCATTGCCCAAACGGCGCTGATAGAGCACCTGCAAGGTGGCTTTCCAGCGGTTTTCGCCCGGGTTGAGCATGTCCTTGTGGTCGTACTCGCCGATGGGCAGGAACAGGAAGGGCGCGACGGCCAGGTACTCGCCGGCGTCATGGTCGCTGAGCAGGTAGACCGGAAAGCCGATCAACGGATCCGCCACACCGGAGGTATGGCGCAGACCATCGACGTGCTCCGGCGAGAGGTTGTTGTGGAACACGGCGAACTGCGGGTTGGCGATCAGGTTGCCCAACTGGATGGGGCGTGCGTAGCGGACGACTGTGGTGACCGCGTCCAGCTTGGCCTGTTTGCTAACGACGCTGCCGTTGCTGTAGAGCTTGGAGTTTTTGGTGTCGAGCAGATAGATCGCGAGCAGGTCATGCCCCGGTGGCGGGGCGACCGCATCGCCGAGGTTGGTGCCCAGGGCGTAAACAGGCGGCGGGGCGAACGCGACGAGCAGCAGTGGAATGAGAAGCGGGACATGACGTTTGCACAGGCGAACGGAAAACATCCAGACCGGCTGGAATCGGCGCATGGGGAACTCTCCACTTTTATTGTTGTGGTTGGAAAGTGCGTGGTCGGCGGTCGGCCGCCTGGCGGGGGCGCGCAGCGGCCGTGAGGACTAACGTGCGTTGTTCTCGGTGAATGCCGGGCTGCGGGTGTCGAAGGCGGAGAACGTCAGGTGCCGGATTTTCCAGGCACCGTCCGACCGGCGGAACCGCATGGCGTAGGTGCCGGAGAGCAGTTGAAGCAAGCCGTCGGCGGTCTGGCGGTAGTAGATCACGTCGGTGCAGGCGCTGGCCTCGTCCTGTTCGACGGTGATCAGAGGATTGGTGATGTGGTGATGGCACCTTGGGACTTCGCGCCACACCTTGTGCAGCAATTCGTTGATGCCGGCGATGCCGGATCCTGTGCCCCGCGGCAGTTCGTAGGTTGCGTCCGGCGCCCACAGGTTCATGAAGCCTTGCTCATCCTGCTTGTCGATGCCATGACAGTACCGACTCATCAGATCCTTGATGGCCTCGATATCAATGAGCCATTGAACCTTCTGTTCCAATGTCCTTGCGTCCATTTCTTTCCTCTTTGGCTTGCCCTTGTGAAGCCGGCCCCACAATGCGGGCCGACGGGTTTTCTTGTAATGGCCGAAATCAGAATCGCCAGCCTAGACAGGGCGCTCACACCGGAAAAGTCAAAAAATTCGAAGCGGCGATTCGCGCCGGCCGAATGGCTTGGACCGCTTTGCGGTTTTCGAATCGGCACTTCGACAGAACTCAATTGGTCAGGGGAGCGTGCCTCTCTACAGTGAATGCAATGCCGCGCCGCCGGTGTCTTGAACCGGCGGCATCGACGACAACAAGAACAATCATGTGCGGGACAACGGGACGCCGTCAGGGCGGAGGCCTGCGTCCCGGCTGCCGGAGCGTTGAACGTCCATGGAACCGAATGCATCTGCCTCACTGCCGCGCTACGAACACCTGTACATCGACGGCCAATGGGTGACCCCGCTCGACGGCCAGTTGATCGAAAGCATCGACCCCTCCACCGGAAAGGCTTGGGCCGTAGCGCCTTTGGGCGGGATAAAGGATATCGACCGAGCCGTGGCCGCGGCCCGTCAGGCGCTCGTGGGCGAGTGGGGGAGGATGCCCGGCCACCAACGGGCGGCGCTGCTGCGTCGGCTCGCTGAGTTGCTGCTCGCCGCCGTGCCGGAACTGGCCCGCATCGAATCGCGGGACAACGGCAACCTGGTCAAAGACCATCGCGCCAGCCTCACCGCTCAGGCGCAGTGGTTTCAGTGGTTCGCATCCTTGGCCGACAAGACCCACGGCACCACGATTCCCTTGGAAGAGGGGATGCACGGCTTCACCACCCGCGTTCCTGTCGGTGTGGTGGGAGCGATCATTCCCTGGAATGCGCCGTTGCTTTCCATCTGCCTCAAGGTCGGGCCTGCTCTTGCCGCTGGTTGCACGGTGGTGATCAAGCCTGCCGAGCAGACGCCGGTGTCGGCCCTTGAGTTCGCCCGCCTGACGCAGGCCGCCGGCTTTCCGCCGGGCGTGGTGAATGTGGTGCCCGGATTGGGGCGCATCGCCGGCGCGCATCTGGTTCAGCATGCCGATGTCGACAAGATTTCGTTCACCGGCGAAGGGGGCACAGCCAAGCGCATGCTGCGCGAAGGCAGCGACAACCTGAAGCGGTTCTCGTTCGAGCTGGGAGGCAAGGCGCCGCACATCATTTTTGCCGACGCCGACCTAGACAGCGCCCTGAATGCCGCCACGGCCTGCGCCTGGCGGTTGACTGGCCAGAGTTGCGCCTTGGGCTCGCGGGTGCTGGTCGAACGCCCGATCTACGACCGGGCCGTCGAAGTGTTCCGTGAGCGCGCGGCCAGCGTGCGGGTTGGTTTGCCGTCCCTGGACAGCAGCCACATGGGCCCGCAGATCAGCGAGGAGCAGTTGCGCAAGACCCTGTCTTACGTCGACCTGGGTCGCCAGGAAGGCGCGGAACTCGTCGCCGGCGGCCGCAGGATCCTGTCCGGCGGATTGGCGGACGGCTATTTCGTCGAACCCACGGTTTTCGCCGGCGTGAGCAACCGGATGCGCATCGCCCGGGAGGAGATCTTCGGACCGGTCGCGTCATTGATTCCCTTCGATGATGAAGAGCAGGCGCTGGCCATCGCCAACGATACCCCCTACGGCCTTACGGCCGGCCTGTGGACACGGGATGTCGGCCGGGCGCACCGCGTGGCCAGCCGGATCACCGCCGGGATGGTCTGGGTGAACACCTATTCCTACCTTCGTTGGTCGACCCCCTACGGCGGTTTCAAGACCAGCGGCTGGGGGCGCGAGAACGGGATCGACGCGCTCGATCCGTACCTGGAGACCCGCACCACGATCCTCAGCACTGAGGGGCGCTTCAGCAACCCTTACGACGACTGAACAGGCGGCTGTCGTCAGGCCCGTCACCCATACGACCATCTCATCCAGAGGAAGTCACACGTGTCAGGAACCACTCACACCATCGACGGGCTCACGCGCCGGTTGGCCGAGCATGTCAGTCGGGTCGCGAACGCTCCGCTCACGGCGCACGACACCGAGGCCGTGCGCCGGCTGATCCTCGACCACTTCATCGTCTCGCTGCTCGGCAGCAGCCGTCCCGCCGTGCGGGCCATTGCGCAGTGGTCGCGGCGCTTCGCCGGCTCAGGGCCGTGCCGGGTGCTGGGCGGCGAGTGGTGCACGGATCCGGCCATCGCCGCCCTGGTCAACGGCACCGCCGGACACAGCTATGAACTCGATGACACCCACAACGAAACCGCCAGCCATCCCGGCTGCGTGGTGATCGCGGCGGCCCTGGCGGTAGCCACGGTGACCGATGCGCCGCAAACGCAATTGCTGCGTGCCGTGGCCGCCGGCTACGAAGCCATGGCCCTGATCGGCAGCACGGCCGGCGGCCTCGACACCGTGCACCGAGGGTTTCACCCGACCGCCGTGTACGGCGTTTTCGGTGCGGCCACGGCCTGCATCGCATTGCGGGCCTTCAGCGAACAGCGCGAGGTCGACGTCGAGACCGTCATCGCCGCCTGGGGGCACGCGTTGTCGCAGGCGGGGGCGTCGATGCAGTTTTCGGTCGAGACGACCGGCGGCGAGGTGAAGCGGGTGCACGCCGGGATCGGCGCGCGCAACGGCGTCATGGCGGCGGATTTCGCCTTGCTGCCGGCGGTTTCGGCACCGCGCCTGGCACTGGAAGGCACGTACGGGGCCGCGGCGATCTTCGGCGGCGCACTGCGTGACGTGGTGCCCGGCGACACGTTGCAGGTGCACAACATCAGCCTCAAGCCCTATGCCTGCTGCCGGCTGTTCCACTCGACCATCGATGCGCTCGCCGAAGTGACCGACGGCTTCCGGGTGGATGCACGGCTCATCACCGAGATTGTGATCACCGGCCCGCGGCTGGTTGCCGAACAGCACATGACCCGTGCCGAGTCGACGATGACGGCCCAGTACAGTTGTCCCTACATCGTCGGCGCGACGCTGGCCTACGGTCCCAACCGGTATGACGCCTACAGCGAGGCGTTTCTCGAGGATCAGGCCATTCTGGGCATCGCGGCCAAAGTGCGCTTTGAAGTGAGCGAGGCGCTTGAGGCCCAGTACTACCCCAAACACTTCGCCAGCGGCGTGACGATGCGCTTTGCCGATGGCACGAGCCGTTCCGCGCTGGTGGTCGACAGCGTGGGCACGCCGCTCAAGCCCATGTCCAAGGCGCAGATCGTCGCCAAGGGCGAGAGCCTTGCGGCGCAGCCTCAATTTCCCCGCGTGGACGCATTGGCCGAACTGATCTGGGCCGATGCCGGAGCTAGCGCTCTGGCAGCCGGCTTGACCGCAGGCAGCGCTGACGCACGGAAAGAACATTCGGAGGCCACGAAATGAGCCGATTGGCAGGCAAAGTCGCAATCATCACCGGCGCCGGCAGCGGATCGGGCATGGGCGCCGCCATCTCGCGGCTGTTTGCCCGGCAAGGTGCCTGTGTCGTCGTCACCGACGTCAAGGGGCGGGAGGACGCCTTGAGTGAGTTGAGCGCCGAACTTCGGGCCGAGGGCCTGCGCGCGCTGCCGGCGGTACTGGACGTCACACAGGAGGACGACTGGCATTCTGTGGTCGAACGGGCGCTGGGCGATTACGGCAGGGTCGACATTCTGGTCAACAACGCGGGCGTCCTGGGACAGCAGGGCGGGCTCGACGCCATCGAACGCGACGATCTCGCACGGCTGATGAACGTGAACGTGAACAGCCAGTTCCTGGGTATCAAAGCGTTGACGGCGGCCTTCGGGAAACAAGGTGCAGGCACCGTCGTGAACATCGGCTCGATCGGTTCGATGGTCGCCTTCCCCAACGTGAACCCTGGCTACGCCGCCTCCAAAGGCGCCTCGCGGATGTTGAGCAAAGCCATCGCCGTTGATTTCGCCCACAAGGGGATCCGTGTCAATTCCGTGTTGCCGGGATTCATCGCGACGCCGATGGCGACGGACTTCACCCAGGACGAGGTCCTTATGCAGACGCTCGCCGCCGCGATCCCCATGGGCCGGCCAGGCCTGCCGGAAGAGGTCGCCCAGGCCGCGCTGTTTCTGGCCAGTGACGAGTCTGCCTACATCACCGCAGCGGAGATCGTGGTGGACGGCGGTTACACCGCAGTCTGACGGACCGCCTTCGATTCGCCGCGTTTCGCGGCGCTCACGGCATGACCTGGACTCCCGGCGGATGCGCGTCAGCCATTCGCCGCCCATGCCTCCCGCTGCCGAAGGATCGGACCAGGTATCCGTCGCAGCCTTTGTCCTGACTCGGGAAAACACAATGACAACAAGTCCTATCGAGTTCTCGCCTGTACGGTCGCGCCAGCCCCTTTCGGGGAGGAACCCATCATGACGGCAAAAAGACTGTGGCCGCTGGCGGGCGCCTTCATTACGCTGGACAGCGGGCTCATTTCCCTGGGCACGCACGGCCCGCTGACGGTACCGATCCCGTGTTTCCTGATCGAGCATGAGCGCGGGCTGATCCTGTTCGACACCGGCCTTGTTCCCGACGCATGGGACGATCCGCGCGCCGTCTACGGTGACCTGGTCGACGTCTTTTCCCTGGAGTGCCCGGAGGAAAATACCTTGGAGAAACAGATCAACAAGGCCGGGTTCGCACTGAGCGACGTGACCCATGTGATCATCTCCCACGCCCATTTCGACCACACCGGCGGCATGTTCCTGTTTCCGCAGGCGGAGTTCTACATGTCCGAGGCCGATATCCGCTATGCGTTCTGGCCTGACGCGGCCTACCGCGGCTTCTACCGGCACCAGGATCTGGAAGCCACGCGCTTCTTCAACTGGAATCCCTTACGCGAGGATCTCGACCTGTTCGGGGACGGCAGCCTCGTGCTCTACCAGACGCCCGGCCACACCCTGGGCGAGCTCAGCCTGCTGGTGAAGCTGCCTTCGAAAACCTTCCTGATCGCCGGAGACACGGTGCATCTGCGTTCCGGGCTGGTGGCCATGTGTCCGTGCCCGGTCGACATCAATGCCTTGCAGGCCATTCAGTCGATCCAGCGCATCAAGCAAATCAGCGTCAGCACCCAGGCGGAAATCTGGGTGCCCCATGACCCTGACGACTGGGAACGCCTGGGAACGGTGGAGGGCGGGCACGCCTGATAAGGTGGATCCGGCCAGGCGGATGCGCCAAGCGTCCGCATGGCCGGCCGGATCAGGCCAGGCAGCCCCTGAGACCCTCATCGATCTGCACCCGAGGCAGGTCGGTGCCGATGAAGACTATCCGGCTTTCCACTTTCTCCTCGGGTTTCCAGCGCGGGCCGATGGTGCTGCCCAGGATCTGGTGCACGCCCTGGAAGATGAACTTGCGGTCGAAGCCGCTCACGGCGAGGATCCCCTTGTACCTGAGCAACTGCGGGCCGTGGGTCTCCACAAGCTGCGCGAGGAAGCGTTGAAGCGGCTCAGGATCGAAAGCCTTCGCCGAGCGGAAGACGAAGCTGGTGACTTCATCATGAGCGTGGTGGCTGCAATGGCCGTCGTGTACGTGATCGGCCGGGCAATGGTGTTCGGTCGCGCTCAGGAAGGACGGTGCGATATCCAGGATGCCGTCGAGGCTGAAACCCCGCACATCGAAGAAATCCTGGAGGTCGACGGCACCATGGCGGAGGATTCTTTGCGGTGCACGCGGATTGACGCGGGCTAGGCGCTGCTGCAACCGGTCGAGGTCGTCGGCCGTCACCAGATCTGACTTGCTGATGAGCAAACGGTCGGCGAACCCCACTTGCCGGCCGGCCTCCTTGCGGCTGTCGAGTTGGTGCCAGGCATGTTTGGCGTCGACCACGGTCGCGATGGAATCGAGCAGGTACAGGCCGGCGATCGCCGCATCGGCAAAGAACGTTTGCGCGACGGGCCCCGGATCGGCCAGCCCGGTAGTTTCGATGACGACCCGGTCGAACGCCAGTTGACCGTCTTTCTTCTTCTGCGCGAGCAGCATGAGCGCTTCGCACAGGTCTTCGCGAATGGAGCAGCAGATGCAGCCATTGGTCATCTGGTAGATCCGCTCCTCGCTGCAGGAGACCAAGAACTCCTTGTCGATGTTCTCTTCGCCGAATTCGTTCTCGATGATCGCCAGCCGCTGACCGTGCCGTTCCTCAAGCAATCTTTTGAGGAGTGTGGTTTTGCCGGCCCCCAGGAAGCCGGTCAGGATCGTTACGGGAATCTGCATCATTGGTGTGGGCCCCGGGCCGTGTCAGGAGCCTCGTAAGCTACTCCACGGGCCAACGGCGACCAATTCGCAAATCCCGAACCGGCAATTCGCGTTTGCGCCAGCGGCCGTCACTCCATGGCGATGCTGACTGCCCGGCGCCGGTACTGGCTCGGCGTGGCGGCCATGATGCGCTTGAATGCGGTGCTGAACGAACTCTCCGACTCGTAGCCCAGGGAAAAAGCGATGGTCGACACGTTGTCGGTGCCGGTGCGCAGCCGGTTGGCGGCCATCAGCATCCGCCAGCGCGCCAGGTAGTCCATCGCGGTGTTGCCGACCAACGCCTTGAAGCGTTGCGCAAACACCGTGCGGGAAACGCCGGCGATTCGCGCCAGTTCCTCCAGGGACCACTGCCGCGACGGCTCGGCGTGCAAGGCCGCGATGGCCAGGCTGATCTGCCGGTCGGTGAGGGCGAGAAACCAGCCCTTGGGCAGTTCGTTGGCGCTTTGCAGATAAAGGCGCAGCACCTGCACCAGCATCAGGTGCGCCAGGTGGGTGGACATGAGTGCGCCGCCGGGTTGCGGATTGCGCAGCTCGTTCGCCCACTGGTCCAGCAACCAGCGCAGCACACTTGCCTGGCTTGAGGCCTTGGGGATGTTGATGACGGCAGGCAGGGCCTCGAACAGCACGGCGGCATGGTCGCCGGAAAAGGCGAAGCGGCCGCTGATGAGGAAGACTTCGCCTCCGCCGTTGTGCACGGCGATCCCGTCGCGGCTCACAGCTTCCAGGATGCGGTCGCCGCCTTCGGCCGGCAGGTCCGGGTCGGAGGACAGAATGAAACGGCGGTCGCTGTTGAGCAGGAAGCAGTCTCCTTCTTCGAACCGGATCGGCTGCTCCAGCCCCTCGGCGATGCCCCAGCAACTGCCGCGGATCACTGCGGTGAACTTGATGCCGTCATGGGCGGGAAAATCGAAGGACCAGTCACCGGCGGCGTCGAAGCCGGCATAGAACTGGTTGCGTGGCTGTAGCAGCGACAGCACGTCGGACAGAGGATCCATGGCCGTGATTCCGTACTTTTAACAAAGATAAGCGGACTTTACGACATGGCTCGTTCGGAGCTCAAGGCGTATCTTCACAGCCATCGTCATCTGGAGAACACCCTATGAACACGCCGAACACCGTCTGGTTGATCACCGGCGCCTCCTCAGGCTTCGGCAAGGCCCTGGCCGAAGCCGTCATCGCTGCCGGCCACCGGGTCGCCGTCACCGCCCGTCGCCAAGACCGCTTGCAGGCACTGGCCCAAGGCCGCGAGGCGCAAGTGCTGCCCCTGGCCCTGGACATCACCGACGCCGCCGCTCGCGAACGTGCGGTGGCCGACACCCTGACGCGCTTCGGCCGCATCGACGTGCTGGCCAACGTGGCCGGCAGCGGCTCGCTGGGTGCGGTCGAGGAGTTCACCGAAGCCGAACTGCGGGCTCAGTTCGAGCTGAACTTCTTCGCCACCACCCAGATGAGCTGTGCCGTACTGCCGCAGATGCGTCAACAAGGGAGCGGGCATATCTTGACCGTGACCAGCGTCGCGGGCCTGGCGCCGATCACCGGCTGCGGGCCGTACTGCGCCAGCAAATTCGCCCTGGAGGCCTGGACCGAAACCCTGGCCATGGAAGTGGCGCCGCTGGGCATCCGCGTCACCCTGGTGGAGCCGGGGTCGTTCCGCACCGGTTTCGCCGGCGACGTCAATGTGCGTCCGGCCCGCCGTCTCAACACCTACCGCGACATCGTCGGCCCGGTCGAGCGCTTTCTGGAGCAGTCCGCCGGCCACGAGATCGGCGACCCCGCCAAGGCGGCCGGCGTGATCCTCGAAGCGGTCAACCGTTCCGCGGCGCCGGTTCGTCTGATGCTGGGCGCTGATGCCTATGCGCTGTGGGACCAGACCATCGAACGGCGCATCCAGGACATCGATGCCTGGCGGGAGCGGGGCCTGGCGACCGCGTTCGACGGCGTCGAGCTGAAGCCCATCGGCGGCTGATCCGCCCCAACTCTTTCACCGGGTCGCACTGACCCAGGAGACGACAACATGAGCAATCCATCCGCAAAAGTCTGGCTGATCACCGGCGCCTCGTCCGGTTTCGGCAAAGCCCTCGCCGAGGCGGTGATCGCCAACGGCGACATCGCCGTCATCACCGCTCGCCGCCTTGAGCGCCTTCAAGCCATGGCCCGGGGGTTCGAGGATCGGGTACTGCCGCTGGCCGTGGACGTCACCGACGCCGACGCCCGCGACAAGGCCGTGGCCGACACCCTGGCGCGCTTCGGCCGCATCGACGTGCTGGCCAACGTGGCCGGTCGGGGCGTGGCCGGCGCCTGCGAAGAGTTCAGCCTGGAGCAGTTGCGCGAGCAGATGGAGCTTAATTTCTTTGCCGCCGCGGAAATGACCCGTGCCGTCCTGCCGCAGATGCGCAAGCAAGGTGCGGGCAACATTCTCACCGTCAGCAGCATCGCCGGCCTGGTGGCGATGAACGCCGCAGGACCCTACTGCGCCGCCAAGTTCGCCATCGAAGGCTGGACCGAGTCGCTGGCCATCGAGGCCAAGCCGCAGGGCATCCACGTGACCCTGGTCGAGCCGGGGGCGTTCCGCACCGAGTTCGCCGGCGACGTGAACATGCGCCCGGTGGATCGCATTGAGGCTTACCGCCCGATGGTCGAGCCGTTCGAGACGTACCTGGAGACCTCCGCCGGCAAACAGATGGGTGACCCGGCCAAGGCCGCGCAGCGCATGCTCGAAGTGGTCGCCAGCGAGGCGCCGCCAATCCGCCTGATGCTGGGGCGCGATGCCTTCTCGATCTGGGAGGCGACCCTCAGCAAGCGTCAGGAAGACCTGAACCGTTGGCGCGAGCGCGGCGAGGACACCGCCTTCGACGGTGCCGAGCTGGTGGAGATCCAACTGTAATGACCACCACAACAGCTTGGGGCCTGGAGGAGGGTAAGGCCGTGTCGGACCCGCAGACGCCCCTGAACACCGGTTTCGGCAGGCACAGCACAGCCACCGAGGTGCTGGCCGGCATCGATCTGTCCGGCAAGCGGATCATCGTCACGGGTGGCCATTCCGGCCTGGGTCTGGAAACCACTCGGGCGTTGACCGGTGCAGGTGCCCAAGTGCTGGTACTGGCGCGCAATCCGGCGGCGGCCGCCCAGGCCCTGGCCGGCCTGCCGAATGTCGAGGTCGACACGCTGGACCTGGCCGACCAGGGCAGCGTGCGCGCTTGCGCCCAGCGGTTCGTCGCCAGCGGCCGGCAGACCGACATCGTCATCTGCAACGCCGCGGTGATGGCTAACCCGGAAAGCCGCGTGGGCAACGGTTGGGAGTCGCAGTTCGGCACCAACCACCTAGGGCATTACACGCTGATCAACCTACTGTGGCCCGCCATTGCGCCGGGGGCGCGGATCGTCTCGCTGTCGTCGATGGGCCATCACTATTCGCCCATGCGCTGGAACGATGTGCAGTTCGACAGCGGCTACGACAAGTGGCTGGCCTACGGGCAGTCCAAGACCGCCATCGCACTGTTCGCCAAGCAACTGGACACCTTGGGGCAGGCCAAGGGCGTGCGTTCGTTCTCGGTGCACCCGGGCAAGATCTACACGCCGCTGCAACGACACATGGACATGGCCGAGATGACGTCGCTGGGCTGGCTCAACGAGGCCGGCGAAGTCATCGACCCGACGTTCAAGGCGCCGCCGCAAGGTGCGGCCACCACCGTATGGACCGCCACCTCAGCCCTGCTCGAAGGCAAGGGCGGACTGTATTGCGAGGACTGCGACGTCGCCGCGCGTGACGACAGCCCGCAGCCGACCGAGTCCGGGGTGCGCAGCTTTGCCATAGATCCGGAGCAGGCCCAGCGCCTGTGGGCGCTGTCGGCCGAACTGACGGGCGTCGATGCTTTCGCCTGAGCCTGGTCTTCGGCGTGCAGGCGTGCAGGCGTGCAGGCGTGCAGGCGTGCAGGCAGGTCATCGGAAAGCTTTACGTACGATCAATAAAGTTTTAAGTACTTTCTAGCATGGGAAGTACCGTCCTTGCCCGGTAACTTATCGCTGTTCATACACTTCGAATGCTCGGGCGACGAGGCCACCACGTCGGGCCGCATCGCCCCCTCGCCATAAAGGAAATCGCAATGAGCAAGACCTGGTTCATCACCGGCGCATCGTCCGGCCTCGGCCGTGAATTGGCCGAGGCCGCACTGGCCAAGGGCGATAACGTGGTGCTTTGCGCCCGGCGCCTGGAGCCGCTTCAGGCGATGGCCGCGCCTTACGGCGGTCGCGCCCTGGCCGTGAAGCTGGACGTTACCGATGCCCAATCGCGCAAAGCCGCCTTGCGCGCGGCCCTGGACGGATTCGGCCGCATCGACGTGCTGGCGAACATCGCGGGCGCCGGCTCCTACGGCGCGCTGGAGGAGTTCACCTCTGCGCAGATCCGCGCCCAGATGGAACTGAACTTCTTCGCCGCCGCCGAACTGTCGCGCGAAGTGCTGCCGCAGATGCGCGCGCAGCAGTCCGGGCACATTCTCAACCTGACCAGCATCGCCGGCCTGGTGGCCTTTCCCGGCAGCGGTCTGTACAACGCCTCCAAGTTCGCCCTCGAAGGCTTCACCGAAGCGCTGCACCATGAGGTCAAACCGCTGGGCATCCGCGTGACGCTGATCGAGCCGGGCGCGTTCCGCACCGACTTCGCCGGCAGCGCGGCGATGAAGGCCGAGGGCGAGATCGCCGAATACGCGGCGCTGGACGCCGGCATGGCCGAGTACTACGCCAGCCAGAACGGCCGGCAGATGGGCGATCCGGCCAAAGGGGCGGCGGTGATCGTCGACATGGTCAACAGCGCGGTCGCTCCGGTGCGCCTGCTGCTCGGCGAAGACGCCTATCAACTGTGGGAAGGCGCCGTCGCCTCGCGCAACCGCGACATCGCACCTTGGCGCGCCCGGGGCGAGGACACTGCCTTTGCTGACGCTGTGAAGAACCCCGTCCAGGCGCTCTGAGTGCCCTACGGCCAGCGGCGATCGCCGCTGGCCGCTTTTCCTTTCCGACATTTTCAAGGAGAACCTCAAGGTGGCTCTTAGCTCTTCCCTGCGTGCCATTCCGGCGTTGCTGCCCCTGTCGTTCGCTGCAGCGCTGGTCGGCTGCGGCAAGCAGGATGCGGCACAAGCGGTGGTCACGCCCCAGGTAGGCGTCTATCAGGTCAACGCCCGGCCGCTGGAACTGACCAGCGATCTGCCTGGCCGCACATCGGCCTATCGAGTGGCCGAAGTGCGCCCGCAAGTCTCGGGCATCCTCCAGAAACGCACCTTCGTTGAAGGCAGCGAGGTCAAGCAAGGCCAGGCGCTGTACCAGATCGACCCACGCACCTACAACGCCCAGTCGGGCCGCGCCGAGGCCAACTTGCGCAGCGCCGGTAACCTAGCCCAGCGCTACCAGCGCCTGTTGCAGACCAACGCCGTCAGCCAGCAGCAGTACGACGACGCGCAAGCCAACTGGCTGCAGGCCCAGGCCGATGCGCAGATGGCGCGGATCAACGTGCAGTACACCCAAGTGCTGTCGCCGATTTCCGGGCGCATCGGGCGTTCTTCGGTGACCGAAGGCGCGCTGGTCACCAGCGGCCAGCCCCAGGAGCTGGCCACCGTGACCCAATTGGACCCGATCTATGTCGACGTGACCCAGCCGATCACCAAGCTGCTCGGTCTGCAGCGGGCCCTGGAGTCTGGGCGTCTGCAGAACGGCGAGCGCCAGGCCGAGGTCGGCCTGACGCTGGACGACGGCAGCGCCTATCCGCTCAAGGGCACCCTGAAATTCTCCGAAGTGAGGGTTGACCCGACCACCGGATCGGTGACTCTGCGCGCCGAGTTCCCCAACCCCCGGCGCACCTTGCTGCCCGGCATGTTCGTGCGTGCTCGGCTCAATGAGGGCTTGAACGAAGCGGCCCTGCTTGTTCCGCAACAGGCGGTCGTGCGCGACGGCCGCGGGCAGCCGCTGGTGTGGGTGGTGGGTGCGGATAATCACGTGCAGCAGCGCGAGGTCCAGACCCTACGCACGGTCGGCAACGCCTGGCTGATCGGCCAAGGCCTGGCGTCCGGCGAGCGTGTCGTCACCGAAGGGCTGCAACGCCTGAGCAAAGGCCTTCTGGTCGAGCCGGCCGAGGCCGGCAACGTCAAGCTGGTCACCGATTTCACCGACACCGCTCAAGCGGCCAACTGAGGAGCGCAGGGCAGATGTCACGCTTTTTCATCGACCGACCGATTTTCGCCTGGGTGCTGGCGATCGTCGCCATGCTTGCCGGCACGTTGTCGCTGTCGAACATGCCGATCAGCCAGTACCCGAACATCGCAGCGCCCGCCGTGTCCATCCAGGTCTCCTATCCGGGGGCGTCGGCGCAGACCGTGCAGGACACCGTCGTCCAGGTCATCGAGCAGCAGATGAGCGGCCTGGACGGCTTCCGCTACATGTCCGCCGAGAGCAACGCCGACGGCAGCATGACCATCATCATCACCTTCGAGCAGGGGGTGAACCCGGACATCGCCCAGGTGCAGGTGCAGAACAAACTGCAGTTGGCGACGCCGCGCCTGCCTGAGGAGGTGCAGCGCCAAGGCCTGCGGGTGGTCAAGTACCAGCAGAACTTCTTCCTGGTGGTGGGCCTGGTGGACAAGTCCGGCAAGCTGGACAACTTCGACCTGAGCAACATCATCGCCTCGGACTTCCAGGATCCGATCTCCCGGGTCAACGGTGTCGGCGACGTGATGCTGTTCGGCGCTCCCTACGCCATGCGCATCTGGCTCAACCCGAGCAAACTCGACAGCTTCCAGCTGACCCCGAGCGACGTGGCCGCCGCGATCCGCGAGCAGAACGTGCAGGTGTCCTCCGGCCAGATCGGCGGCCTGCCGACCCGTGGCGGTGTGCAGCTCAATGCCACGATCATCGGCAAGACCCGCATGACCAGCGCAAAGGAGTTCGAGGACGTGCTGGTCAAGGTCAACGACGACGGCTCGCAGGTGCGGGTCAAGGACGTGGCCAAGGTCGCCCTGGGCGCCGACAACTTCTCCATCAGTATCCGCCACAACGGCCATGAGTCCTCAGGCCTGGCCTTGCGCCTGGCGCCGGGCGGCAACCTGCTGGACACCTCCAAGGCGGTACGTGCAGTGGTGGAGAAGCAGGCGAAGAACCTGCCGGAGGGCGTCGAGGTGATTTTTCCCTACGACACCACCCCCGTGGTCACGGCATCGATCGACTCCGTGGTCCATACCATCTTCGAAGCGGTGGTGCTGGTCTTCCTGGTGATGTTCCTGTTCCTGCAAAGCTTTCGCGCCACGCTGATTCCCACTTTGGCGATCCCAGTGGTGCTGCTGGCGACATTCGCGGTGCTGCCGCTGTTCGGCATCACCATCAACGCCCTGGCCATGTACGCCATGGTCCTGGCCATCGGCCTGCTGGTGGACGACGCCATCGTCGTGGTGGAGAACGTCGAGCGCTTGATGCATGACGAGGGACTTTCGCCGCTGGAGGCGACGCGCAAGTCCATGCAGCAGATCTCCGGCGCCCTGATCGGCATCGGCACGGTGCTGTCGGCGGTGTTTGTGCCGATGGCGTTCTTCGGCGGCTCGGCGGGGATCATCTACAAGCAGTTCGCCGTCACCGTGGTGGTGTGCATGGGCATCTCGGTGCTGGTGGCCCTGGTGTTCACGCCAGCGCTGTGCGCGACCATACTCAAGGCGCCGCAAGGGCATGGGCACACCGAGAAGAAAGGCTTCTTCGGCTGGTTCAACCGCACCTTCGACCGCGGCACCCAACGCTTCGAACGCGGCGTGCAGCATATGCTCGGCCGGCGAGGTCGCTACCTGCTGATTTTCCTGCTGATCACGGTCGGCACCGGCTACCTGTTCACCCGCATCCCCAATGCATTCCTGCCCAACGAGGACCAAGGCGTGCTGATCATCGAGGCGCGCATGCCGGTCAATGGTTCGGCCGAGCGCACCGAGGCGGTGCTGAGCCAGGTCACCGACTACCTGCTCAAGAACGAGGGTGACATCGTCGAATCGGTGCTGACCGTCAACGGCTTCAACTTCGCCGGCCGCGGACAGAACTCCGGCGTGGCGTTCGTCCTGCTCAAGGATTGGGGCGTGCGCCATGCGGCGGGCAAGGACGTGTTCAGCCTCGCCAACCGCGCCAACGCCAGTTTCGCCGGCATCAAGGACGCCACAGTGATGGCCTTCGTGCCGCCGGCGATCCTGGAGATGGGCAACGCCATGGGCTTCGACTTCTATCTGCAGGACAACGCCGGCCTGGGGCACGAAGGGCTGATGGCCGCGCGCGACCAGTTCCTCGCGTTGGCCGCCAAGAGCCCGGTGCTGATGGCCGTGCGCCCGAACGGCAAGGGTGACGAGCCGCAGTACAAGATCGAGATCGACGAAGAGAAGGCGCGCACGCTGCAAGTGAGCATCCAGTCGATCAACGACACCATGTCGGCGGCCTGGGGTTCGATGTACGTCAACGACTTCATCGACCGCGGGCGGATCAAGCGAGTCTACCTGCAAGGCGAGGACACCTCGCGGATCGGCCCCGAGGACTTCGACAAGTGGTACGTGCGCAACGACCGCGGGCAGATGGTGCCGTTCTCGGCCTTCGCCAGCGGACGGTGGGTCGCCGGTTCGCCGAAGCTCGAGCGTTTCGGCGGCATCTCGGCGGTGCAGATCCTCGGCCAGCCGGCACCGGGCTACAGCACCGGCGACGCGATGATCGCCATCGCCGAGATCATGAAGCAGATGCCCGCCGGCGTCGGCCTGAGCTACAACGGCCTGTCCTACGAGGAGATCAAGACCGGCAGCCAGGCGCCGATGCTCTACGCCCTGACCGTGCTGATCGTGTTCCTTTGCCTGGCGGCGCTGTACGAAAGCTGGTCGGTGCCGGCTGCGGTGATCGCCATCGTGCCGGTGGGGATTCTCGGCGCGGTGCTGGCGACCCTGGGTCGGGGCCTCAGCGCCGACGTTTACTTCCAGATCGGACTGATGACGACCATCGGCCTGACCGCGAAGAACGCGATCTTGATCATCGAGTTCGCCAAGGAACTTTATGAGCGCGAAGGCATGCAGTTGGCCAAGGCCGCAGTGGAGGCGGCCCGTCTGCGTCTGCGGCCGATCCTGATGACCTCGCTGGCCTTCACCTTCGGCGTGCTGCCGATGGCCCGCGCCGCCGGCGCAGGTTCCGGCAGCCAGCACTCGCTGGCCACCGGGGTGGTGGGGGGGATGATCACCGCCACTGTGCTTGCGGTGTTCTTCGTACCGTTGTTCTACGTGGCGGTGGTGGCGTTGTTCGAACGGCGCGGCAAGAAACGCGCCGTGCCGGAAGGAGAAACAGTATGAAGCTCAAGATTTTGAGCGTGGCGGTGGCGTTTGCATTGGGCGGTTGCAGCCTGATCCCGGACGACCAACGCCCGGTGGCGGAGATTCCCGCTACCTGGCCACAGGGCGCGGCGTATGCCGCACCTGCCCCGGGCGGTGACGCCAGTGCGCTGGCCTGGCAGGCGGTGTTCCAGGATCCGGCGCTCAAGTGCCTGGTCGAACAAGCCTTGGCCAGCAACACCGACCTGCGTCAGGCCGCACTGAATGTCGAGGCCTACAGGGCGCTGCACCGGATCCAGCGCGCCGAGCAGTTCCCCAGCGTCGGACTGGGCGCGGGCGGCAGCCGCCAGCGGATGCCCGCCGACCTGTCGCCCACGGGCGAGGCGAACATCCAGAGCCAGTACCAGGTGGCGTTCGGCGTTTCCTACGAGCTGGACGTGTTCGGTCGCTTGCGCAGCCTGAGCCGCGCCGCCGCCGAGCAGTATCTGGCCTCGGATGCGGCCCGCCAAAGCGTGCAGATGTCGCTGGTGGCCGACGTTGCCGGCGCCTATCTGGCTTGGCGCAGCGACCAAGAGCAACTGACCTTGGCCCGCTCCACCTTCAAGGCTCAGGCCGCCGGCCAGGCCCTTGTCGAAGACCGCTTCAACAACGGCACCGCCTCGCAGATCGACGTGCGGCAAGCCCGCACGCTGGTGTCCCAAGCCCAGGTGCAGGAGAGCCTGTACACCCGCCAGGTGGCCCAGGACCTCAACGCACTGGAGCGCCTGCTGGGCGGACGATTGCCGGCGGATCTGCCGCCGGGCCGACCGTTGGCCGAACCGATGTTCACGGCGTTCCCCACCGGATTGAGTTCGCAAGCGTTGCTGCGCCGGCCGGACATCCGCGCCGCCGAGCACCGGCTGTTGGCGGCCAACGCCGACATAGGCGCGGCCCGGGCAGCGTTCTTCCCGAGCATCACTCTGACGGGCGCCGCCGGCACCTCCAGTGCAGAGCTGGACGGCCTGTTCAAGGGCGGTTCGGGGATGTGGCAGTTCATGCCGCAGATCAACCTGCCGATCTTCAATGCCGGTCGGCTGAAGGCTGATCTGGATTACGCACGGATTCGCCGCGACATGAACGTGGCCGCGTACGAAGGCGCGATCCAGAGCGCTTTCCGGGAGGTCGCGGACGGATTGGCGGCGCGGGGCACCTACGGCCAGCAGTTGCAGAGCCAACGGGGGCGGGTGGAGGACAACCAGGCCTATTACGATCTGGCTCGTCAGCGCTATGACGAAGGCGTGGACAGCTACATGGCTGTGCTCGACGCCCAGCGCGAGTTGTTCGCGGCCCAACAGCAACTGATCCAGAACCGGTTGGACCAGTTAGTCGCCGAGGTGAACCTGTTCAAGGCGCTTGGAGGAGGGTGGCGCAGCGAAACCGTCGCCAGTCACCAGGAAAACGTCGCTTCCCAACAGCCCTGAAACCTTCAGGTAACACTGACATGCAACTTAACGAGCAATTACTCAAGCGCGTGGATTTCGATGCGTTAGTTGTGTTCATGGTGGTCTTAAGGGAAGGGCAGGTGTCGCGTGCTGCCTCGGCGTTGGGGCTGACTCAACCCGCTGTCAGTAATGTGCTCAACAGGCTTCGTAGGGACTTTGCCGATCCACTGTTCGTTCGCTGTAGTAATGGTGTCAGCCCAACTCCCCGCGCCACAATGATTGCGGGTTTGCTAAACCCCATTCTCATCGAACTTCAAGAAGTGATAACTATGTTGAAGGTAGATTGATAGAGGGATGATCGGAATTAGACCGTCATGGGGTCGAGTCGCTCATGAATTTTAAATTCTTGGGAGACCTTGAGTTTTAATGACGGTCAAAATCCCGATGTCAACTTTAATGCAACACAAATGCTCGACCCAAGGTCTACTTATGAATCGCAATGAACTGCGCAAGGCCGACATCAAACTCATGGTGGTCTTTGAGACCCTGATGCAAGAACGTAACCTTACCCGTGCGGCCGAAAAGCTCTTTCTTGTTCAACCGACCATTAGTGCTGCACTCAACCGTCTGCGGGCCTTGTTTAATGACCCTCTGTTTATTCGTGTCGGCCATCGTATGGAACCTACCGCGCGGGCCAATGAGATCATCCACTATCTCTCGCCCGCTTTGGACGCCATGTCCGTAGCGTTGAGCCTAACGCAGGATTTCGATCCAGCCAGCAGCAGCACGACATTCTGCATTGGCCTGTCTGACGATGTGGAATACAGCCTGCTGCCGCCGCTGCTCCGGAATATCCGTGAGGAGGCACCAGGGGTCACGATCGTCGTTAAGCAGGCCAATTACTGGAATATTTCTGAGCTGCTGATGTCCGCTGAAATTACCGCAGGTGTCTGCTTGGTCCGTGATCTGCCGGCCAATGCCAAACGCAAATCGTTGCGCAGAGTACAGCCAATGGTGGTTCGGGCCGATAGCTCACATGATCCGTTGACCCTCAACGAATACTGCACCCGTCCGCACGTTGTCGTGTCTCATGTTGCTAACATATCCAACTTCGCCGATGAATGGTTGGCTGCGATCAATCGTAAGCGTCGGGTGGTCCTGTCGGTCCCCCAATACAGCACTCTGCCGGCGTTGATGGAAGGCACAGACCTGCTATGTAACTTGCCCGATCACCTGTCCTTGGCAATGGGCAAAAGCAGTGTTTTACGGGGTGAACCATTGCCGTTCGCCACACCGAATCTGGAGTGGTCGATGGTCTGGCTGAGCGTCACGGACTCCGATCCCGCAGAGCGCTGGTTGCGTAAGAAGCTTGAGCAATTCATGGGTGATCGGAGGGCCTAGGAACAATCGAGTGCTGGAGATAATTACGTCACGCACTTTTCCTTAAGCCAGGATAATAGGTGGCGCGCTCCGATTAAATAATTAAAACAATAGGCGCCCTAACACAAAACGGCCGATATCGAAGCTATTAGCTAACGCCAATATCCTGAAAAACTCTGCGCGCGATACATTCGCAAAGCCGTGCCCACCTCACTACAATCTCGGCAGATCGATCAATCCAAAGGTGAGCCGTGGAATTCAGACGGGACAGATTCAACGGCGTCATTGTCGACGCCGCTTCGCTACCGGACGACCCGCAAGCGTTGCGTGATGCCGTCGACGCGTTAGTCGCCCTAATCGAGCATGAGCGCCTGGCTCTGGCCTGGATCACACTGCCGATCAGCAACGCTCAAGACATTCCGGTCTTCACCGCCGCCGGTTTCTCCTTCCATAGCTGTCTGACCGATCAGCTGACCCTAGTGCGCCGCCCATTCGAACAGGCATTCGTCCCATTCATACCCACTCACACCGTAGGTGCGGGCGCCATCGTCATTAACGACGCAGGGGAACTCCTCGTCATAAAGGAGCGAGGTACCACCGGGTTCAAGCTGCCGGGGGGGCATGTAGACGCTGCCGAGCGAATTCAGGATTCGATCGAGCGCGAGGTGCTGGAGGAGACCGGGATCGAATCGAAGTGCGAATCCATCGTGGCGTTTACCACCAAACATCCCTACCAATTTGGCAAATCTAACATTCACTTCATCTGTCGAATGACGGCCTTGACGCAGTGTATCAACGTACTGGACACCGCCGAGATCGAAGAAGCCAAATGGGTAGAGCTGCAAGCCTACCTGGCAGACCCCTGCAACAGCCTGTCCAACCGGCAGCTGGTCAGCGATGTAGCGTTCAGCCAAGGGCTCGTCTGCACGGAGTATTCCGCCAACATCGGGCTTCACAAAAAACAAGAGATTTTTACGGCTCCTTGTTGACCACTACAAAAATAGCGATCTCGTGAGAGAGCTGTTCGATGATGGTCTTGTCGCGACGGCTCTCTCGGCCCATGGTGTCGACCTTCGATAGCAACTGCGCAGCGAGAGCACGCAGTTGATCGGAAGTCATTTGGTCGAGGGCAACGCGTTGGGAAGGGATTGTTTCCGGTGATGCGACAGAATTCCGTTTCGGTCTCAACGTTCACAGCAAAACCGACCGGGGTTAGTGGAAGTGGACATCATGAGCGCTTCTGACCCGACACACTATTTAACATAATATACATTATGCGCATATTCCTATGCGATCATCAGGGCCCGTCTTGGCAAGATTGAAAGCCAGCATCACGACCACTCAGGCCTCTTTCCAATCCTTCGACCACCGCCTTGTCAATAGCACACTTGAGCGACTGTTCCGGATCCGGCCTGGTGTTAGCCTTTGATTGCGTCACTCCACGCAAATGGCCGATCTGTTCAGATTGTTGGTTCATGCAGGTCTGGCCAATGCATAAGTTGCATGTCAGATAACTGAAGGGATTCGAACATGAAAAAGTCCATAGCGGCTCTGGCCGTATCCGCGACGCTCGTATTCACCGCAACGGTCGCGAGCGCTTCTGTGCATCCGACCGCCATCCAGGCGCCGCAAACCGTCGGCCCTGTGACGGCCTCACTGGATACGCCATTCGGAACGCAGCCAAAAGCTGGCGAGATCAAGTTGGCGAGCCTGGCCAGAAGTTGCTCCGATGAACGCTATTCCTGGTGGGAGTACAGCGGCTGGGAAATCGTTGGCTGTCTCGTTAGCGGCCAGTGGTAATTGTCAAGGCAGGCCTGGTGCGTGAGTGCGCACCAGAGCCTGTCGATTGCGCCCTGTCCGGGCATCACAAGGCCAGTCTGTCGATCAATGCCCGATGTTGCGGGAACCGCTCAGTGAGTTCATCTCGTTCGCCCAATTTCATGTCCGCATAGTCGAAGCCCGGCGACACCGCCTCGCTGATCAATCCGAATCCGTGCTCCCCACCCAGTAACCGCGAGGCTTTCCAGACGCCGCCAGGCACGTACAGCTGCAAGTGCTGGCCGGCCAAGACATCGGCGCCCATCACGACGGTTTTCAATGTGCCGTCCGGCAGGATCAGGCTGTACTCGATCGCATCGCCCACATGGTAGTAATGAACGATGTCGGATCGGTTCAGATGCAAATGCCCGATGGGCGCATCTTCGGTCAGCAAGTAGTAGATCGACGACATCAAATGGCGTTTGCCGTCGGGCGTGTCGATCATGGGTTCAAGATCGTTTTGATACGTGCGCCGGTAGAAACCGCCTTCGGCATGGGGCTCCAGGTTGAGCGCGGCCGCCAGTTCCAGTGCGTCATATCGCTTCAATCGTTCGGTCCTCGACTTGATTAATATAACTAAACTAAACAGTCATTTAGCGTAGTTATAATTTATTCGCATGTTTCGTCATCCAAATCTCCACGCCATCGCTTGCGCGCGTGCACGTAAGCCGCCAGATCGTTGTAGCCCAATTGAGCCGCGATTTCCGCCCGGCTGAGCCCCTGCAGCTCCAGATACTGTTCCGTCTCCGCGCGAACCCGGTCAAACAGTTGGCGAAACGTGTGGCCTTCCTCTTCCAGGCGCCGGCGCAGTGTCCGGGCGCTTTGGTGCAACGCTTGTGCTTGGGTTTCCAGGCTGGGCTTCTGGCTCGCCAGCAAGCCCTGGCGGATTCCCTGTGCCACCCTTCCCGCCCAGCCGCTCAGTTGATGCTGGCGGGCCAGACGGCGGTCCAGCTCCTGGCACAGCACTTCCATCATGCCGACGTGTGCCGTGTGCAGCGGCCGCTGCAGACTGACGCGATCGTAATACACACGATTGTGGTCGCAACCAAACCGGACATCTTCACCGAACCACTGTGTGTATTCGGCATGATAGTCAGGCCTCTCATGCGCGAAGCAGGCTCGCTGCGGCAGCACTGCCCTGTCCATGCCGGCGCGCAGCACGCTGACCGACATCACGCAGTAATGCTCGACCACGTAACGCGCCAGGCTCGCCGGCGCATCGATGCGCAACTCGACGCCGAGCCAGTCACCCTCCTCGACCAGTTCCACATGGTCCATGTCCGACGCCAGCGACGCGTAGCGCGCCCAGAAGCGGATCGCCTCTTCGAGATTGGCGCTGAACAGGCAGGCATGGGCCAGCACGTGCCAGTCCTGGCGGCGGAAATGCGAGAAAAGATGCAGGCCGATGGCCGGATCATGGACGGCGGCCTTGGCCCAAAGCTGTTCCAGGGCGACCATGCTGTAGTGGGTTCGCGGCTGTGAGGAACGGCTGTGGAGATAACGCTCCAGCACCCGCCCCAATGGCCCGCGGTGAAACCGCTCCGGCATCGGGTTGGCCGCTTCTCGGGTGATTCTGTCCGTTTTGCGCATATCGTGCGGCGGGCCCTTGGTTTTTTATTGTCTGGCACCGGCCTTGTCGGCCCCAACCAGAGAGTGCCATGAATACAACAACAATAACCAACAGTCCGATCCCGATCATCGGCGCCATCCTGATCGGCTTCATCGTCTTAGAGATCGCCTGCACCTGTTTCAGGCAGCCCCGTGCCCAACGCCGAGACGCGGTCATCGAAATCATCGGTTCTGGCCTGCTGATGGGCGTCACGCTGCCGCTGGTGACGTTCCTCAGCGCCTGGCTGCTCGACCGTTTCGCGCCGCAGACCAAAGACAGCCTCGCCGGCCTGCACTGGCTGCTTGGGCTGTGCCTGTTCCTGGTGCTGGACGACATGACCCAATACTGGTGGCACCGCCTCAGCCACAAGGTGCCGTTCCTGTACTCGCTGCACCGCGCCCATCATTCGGCGCCGTACATGAGCATCCGCATCGTCTACCGCAACAACAGCTTCTATTACCTGCTGATGCCCGGGCTGTGGTTCTCCGGCGCCCTGCTCTACATGGGCCTGGCCCCGGTGTACTTCGGCTACCTGATCGTCAAGATGCTGGTGATCTTCGGGGCCCACAGCAGCGTGCCGTGGGATGAGCGGCTCTACCGCATCCCGGTGCTGCGCCCGTTGATGTGGCTGCTGGAGCGCACCATTTCCACGCCTGCCACCCATTCCGCACACCACGGACTCAATGCCGACGACGGCGTGACCCACTACAAGGGCAACTTCGGCAACCTACTGTTCTTCTGGGATGTGCTGTTCGGCTCGGCCAGGATCACCCGGCGCCGGCCGGAGCACTACGGCATCGAGGACATGCGACCGGTCAGTTGGCAGCACGAGCTGTTCTGGCCGCTGGTGCGCGACAAGCGCCCGCAACCCCGGAAAACCGCCAACCAGGAGCTGGTCCAATGAGCCTGAACATCGTCCTCGTCGCCGGCTCAAGCCAACCTGACAGCCAATCGGCGAAAGTCGCCGCGTTCCTTGGCGGGCGCTTGCAGGCCTTGCAGCTCTGCAGCCGTCCCGGCGTCATCGACCTGGGCCGCGCGCCGCTGCCCTTATGGCCCGCCGAAGACACCCAAGGGATCTGGGCGGATCACGCCGCGTTGCTGCGCGAGGCAGACGCATTGGTTGTCCTCACCCCGGAATGGCACGGCATGGCCTGCCCGGCGCTGAAGAACCTGTTCGTCCATGCCGGCTACCGCGAACTGGGCCACAAGCCTGCGTTGCTGGTGGGCGTCTCGTCCGGCCAGGGCGGCGCCTACCCGCTGTCCGAACTGCGTGCCTCAAGCTACAAGAACTGCCGCATCTGCTACCTGCCCGAACAGCTGATCGTGCGTCAGGTGGAGTCGGTGATGAACGGCCCAGAGAGCGCAGGCCCAGACGACTTACGCATCCGTCGCCGCGCCGACTGGGCGCTTGGCGTGCTCGGCGAATACGCCAAGGCGCTGGCCGGCCTCGGCGCACGCCTGCACCCTGAAGACCCGGACTTCGCCAACGGCATGTGAACCTTTGTCCTTGATGCAGCGGCCAACCGCAAGGGCTGGCCGCCTGTTTCACTCAGTCGATCAGGATCGTGTTGTAGTCGATGCTCAGCGTCTCAAGGTGGACGTGATAGCGGTTCAACAAGGCCGTCAGATCCCTGGGCGTGTAGTCAACGTTGCGCAGCCGCTCCACCGCCATCGCAAAGCCTTTCCAGACATTGGCCACGGCCATGATTTCCTCGCCGGCGATCCTTCGCCGACGGCCGATCTCGACAATCGCCAGCGCATCGGACAACCCGTCGTCGGCGCTCTCAAGCTCGGCGTTGAGCCGCGCTTCCTGCTGGGCGATGGCCTCGATTTCCCTGTCCAGGTTGCCGCGTGCGGTGGCCAGCTCCATGTACTTGATGCCCTCGGACACCATGCCCAGCACTTTGCGGACCAGTTCGATGCCCTGCTTCACCGCTTCCTTCTTCGGGTTCTCCATGTCGATGCCGTCGAGGGCCTCGCCCGACGGGATGTAGTTCTTGTACATGTCGGCCAGGTTGAACTCGCGGATCACCTCCTGCGCCTTGATCAGCGTGTCCCGCTGTTCGGTGCACAAGGCCTTGTTGCGCGCATGTTCGTTCAGCTCGGCGAGGATCCGGGTCTTGCGGGCTTTGGCGACCTTGAGCGGGTCGTCCGCCCGCCCGTCGATCTCCACCTTGTAGACGCTGTGCACCTCGTTCTCCAGACGCCGGGCGCACTCGCAGAACCGCGCTTCGACGCGGTCGAGCATCGTCTCGACCGTGGCCTTGAGGTTGCGCACTTCATCGTTCACCAGGGCGCGGTCTTCGGCGCCAAGGTCATTCCTGCCCAGGGCGTCCCACAACTCTTCGAGGGCGGCGAAATGACGTTGGCCGCTGGCGGTGTCCAGGGCGGCCAGCAGCACCGGAAACGACTCGCGCAAGGTGCGGTCGGTGTTGTTCAGGTAGGCCGCGACCTGCTGCGCCCGCTCCTGCAGGACATCGTCCCGTTCGTGGCGAAAGCGCGCCAGGGTCGCGATGTCGCGGATGGTCTGCACGATCTTCTTCACGTCGATGGCAGGCATGTTCTGGGTGTGGATCGGGGTTGCGCCGTTCATGGCAATGCTCCTCATCAAGGAAAGGGTCACTTGAAGTTCTTTTTGTATTCGTCCAGCGCCTGGTTGAAGGTCTCCAGCAACTCGCCGGCGGTGTTCTTCACATCGCGCCACGGGTCGATCACCAGGGCGAACTCGGCCACGAACGTGGTCAGGCGCAACGCATCGTCGATGCGCTCGAACTGCGACGCGGATGCGTCGATCTTGCTGAGGATGGTTTGCCACATCGTATTGAGGATGTTCAGCGCCGCTTCGGCCCCGGCCATGCGGATGCCGATGTCGCCGAAGTTGGACATCGAGCTCTCGATGGCGCTTTGCAGGCTCTGCTTGGCGCTGACCGACGCTTGCAGGGCATCGACTTCGTCCTTCAGGGCATTGCGCTCCTTCCTCGCGCTCTCGGCCTTCGGCCCGAAGATCGACCCGGTGATCGGCCACAGGATCGGCAAGCCGCCGGAGAAGGACATGCCCACGTAGTAGTCGTAGTCCTTGTCCAGCTGGATGATCCTGGCTTTCTTCTCCTTGAGGGTTTCCCGGGTGTCGGCGATCGACGCGAGCAGGTTGTTGCGCTCCATCAGGTCGTACTTGCCCTTGACCTCCGATTGCAGCCCGAACACCCGCTTGCCGTTCGACAGATCGCCGCCGGCCAGCTCGATCTTGAAGTTCGAGATGCGCGCCTTGAGCTCCCCGGTCGCCGCCTGCTGCCGCTGGATATCGACCTTCATCAACCGGATGATTTCCGTCACCGCCGTGGCCACCTCGCCGTCGTCCGAGGTGTACTTGATGCCGGCCAGGTCATTGCCGGTCATTTGCCCGAGCGTCGTCCTGACGCGCTCCATGATCGGCATTTCCTTGATCACCGACAGGATCTCGCCGCCGCTGCTGACGATGTTCTTGGCGGCGGACGTGAGGTCGATGCTCTGCTGCAGGATCTTGCTTTCCACCGCGTCCCAACTGGCGGCGTGGATCCTGATCTTCTTGAACAGGCCTTGGATGTCGACCGGTTCGAGCCCGGCGATGTCGATCTTCTTGTACTTGAGGTAGGACTCGACCTCCGGCAGTTCGCCGGGCAGCGACAGGCCCTTCTTCACATACTGTTTGATCTTGATGACATCTTCTTTGGTCAGCAGCCCGGCATCGCGGGCGACACCGGGATATTGCCCGGCGATCAGATGCAGGACGGCCTGGGGAAGTGTGTTGGCGCTTTCTTTTTCGTTCAATGGAACAGCCATCTCGAATGCCTCGTTTCATGTGAACCGATACACCGTTTGCATCGGTTCGCAGAACGCTAGATGGCCTTGAAAAGCACAGCAAACTTGCGAAGCACTACCTCCAACTTCATTCAAGCCATTGATTTTGCTGGTAAAAATATAAAGAAGTGATTTCTGGAAACATCAAGCCACATATGCCGGAAACGTCCTACGACCCAGCACTACGGATAACCCGACGATAAAGAATCCAGTCCTCGGCAACCAACAGAAGTCCGTTTACTTATTGCCCCGTTTCAGCGTCTCGCTGGGCAACTCTTTAAACAGCGCCCGGTAACTGCTGGAGAACCGTCCCAGGTGCCAGAACGACCAGTTCATGGCCACTTCCGCCACCGTGGTTTCCCCGCCGCTGCGGTTGAGCAGTTCGCGCCGGGCGCTGTTGAGCCGGCGCAGGCGCAGCCAGTGGGTCGGGGACAGGCCGGTGTAGGCCTTGAACGCCTGCTGCAACTGGCGCAGCGACACCCCGGCGACCTGCGAAAGCTCCAGCAGGTTGACGGTCTCCTCCGGCGAGTCCGCCGCCCATTCGCCGACGCGTTTCATGATCATCCGCTCGTCGGCCCTGCGCTGCTGGGCACCGCGGTCCAGGCATTGCCGGGCGTTATCGAGGATGAACAGGCAGTCCTCCAGCAACTGGCGGGTCAGCGCGTCTTTGGTCGTCGGA
This sequence comes from Pseudomonas sp. NPDC089534, assembly GCF_044749305.1. Taxonomy (NCBI): domain Bacteria; kingdom Pseudomonadati; phylum Pseudomonadota; class Gammaproteobacteria; order Pseudomonadales; family Pseudomonadaceae; genus Pseudomonas; species Pseudomonas sp. NPDC089534. The sequence goes on from NZ_JBIVHR010000001.1 coordinate 176,635, forward strand.
TCGAAGGTCTGCGCGAGCCGGGTCAGGGTCGCGCTGAGCCAGCGGCTGAACAGCGCGTTCTGCCCGCCGTTGAGCGGCGCCATGAACAGCCCTTCCAGCCGGGCCACGTCCAGGCCGTGCTGACGGACGAAGCCGGGGCCGAACACCACGGCGATCTCCTGGTAGTTCTCCGGGGTGATCCAGATGTTGCGGCTCTCTTCGTTGAGCAGGTACAGCGCGTCGTCGCTGCGGTCGAAACAGAACGCCAGCGCTCCCGGTGGCGCACTGAAATTCTGCTCGACCCGGGTGTTCATCTGCTCTTCGTAGACCTCCACGCCCTCGAGGTCCAGGTAGCGGATCCGCCCGGCGAAATGCCCGGGCGACATCTGCTGGTAATGCTGGACCCAACCCGGCGTGGCGCGGATCTGTTCGGTGACGTCGGCGGTGTCGAAGGCTTGGACCTGGATCGGGTTACACGTTGTCATGGGAGTGCATCTGGGCCGGGCCCTTCCATCGCCCGGCCAGCCTGCTGGTGGACCG